>JAAURV010000215.1 GCA_012032065.1 Hyphomicrobiales bacterium | reverse complement strand
CTTCGCGCCGAGGCAGACCTTCGCAACGAAAAGATCAACTACAAGGTCCGCGAACATTCGCTGGCGAAGGTTCCGGTGATCCTGGTTGTCGGGAAACGGGAGGCGGAGGAGGGCGCGGTCAACATCCGGCGGCTTGGTTCGCAGGATCAGAAGTCGATGAAATTGGCGGAAGCCATTGCCGCGCTGAAGGACGAGGCGACGCCGCCGGATCTGCGCGATGCGTAGGGCTGCTGTCGCGCTGCTCTTCCTAATGGCTGTTCCCGCCTCGCTCAACAGGAGGAGGAAGGGCCGGACGTGCGCGGTGATTGGATTTCGGAAGTCGGCCCCACCAAAGAGATGCTGGTGACAGATTGCCCCTGCGAAGACTACACGCAAATGATCGAGATCACCTGCAAGCCGAAAAGCGGGACCGTGCATGTCGAGTTGCACGATTTCCTTGGCAAAGAGGGCAAGGACGGCGATGCCGTCGAGGTGGAGTTTGCTATTGACGGGAAGACAACGCGGCATGCGGCAATCCTCAGCAATTTTTCCGACGGGGAGCTTCAGCCGGTTTTCGATACGACGCCAAACGATGATCTGTTTGCCGCAATTGCCGGCGGCAAGCGCCTCGTGATGACGTATCAGGGCCGTAAAGCCGAAACGGCTTTGCGTGGTTCGAGCAAGGCGATTGCCGCGATGGGCGCTTATTGCGCCGAACCCTAAAGTCCGTTCGTTGTTGCGGCCCAACTGCTGCAGCCGAGTTGCGGCGGGTCGAGTGAACCACAGCTAGCGGCCCTGCGTTAACCGCTGCATGGGACCTCATGTCATCGTTGGTGGCTCGAGTGGGATTGGCGCCGCGACGGCGCGGAGGCTACGTCAATCGGGTGGCCGTGTTCATCTCATCGGGCGCAACGAGGCACGGCTGAAGGCGGTGGCAGATGAGTTTGGCGGGAGCTTTGCGGTTGCCGACGTGCGGGACAAAGGGGCTTTGGAAGAGGCGGTTGCGGCCGCCGGAGACAAATTGGATGGACTTTGTTATGCGGCGGGGACGATCAACCTGAAACCTGTACCGCGCGTCAGCGATGACGATGCGCGGCGGGATTTCGAGGTGAATGCGCTTGGCGCGCTTCGTGCGGTGCAGGCGGCTTTGCCGGCGTTGAAAGCGAGCGAAGGCACGGGCTCGATTGTGTTGTTCTCGACGGTTGCCGTCGCGCAAGGGTTTGCGGCGCATGCGTCTGTCGCCATGGCAAAGGGTGCTGTGGAAGGCTTGACACTCGCACTCGCGGCGGAACTTGCGCCCAAGATCAGAGTCAACTGCATCGCGCCGTCGCTCACGCGCACGCCGCTCGCTGCATCGCTGACCTCTAACGAAACCATGGCATCGGCAATCGCGGCGTTGCATCCGTTGCAGCGGCTTGGTGAAGCAGACGATATCGCGGCCCTTGCGGCATTTCTGCTGGGCCCTGACTCATCCTGGATCACAGGGCAAATCATCGGCGTCGATGGCGGGCGGTCGAGCCTGCGCACGAAAGGATAGTGCGCTTGAAATGTAAGTGTCACTGCTACATATGACCTCTGTTGAGGTAATATCGTGGACATCGGCATCTACACATTCGCGGACGTAGCGCCCGGTGCGTCCGCAGGGGAGCGGCTTCGGCATCTGGTCGAGGAGATGGAGCTTGCCGACCAGGTGGGGCTCGATGTGTTTGGGGTGGGCGAGCATCACCGGCCGGACTATGCGGTTTCGGCTCCTGCTGTGGCGCTGGCGGCGGGGGCGGCGCGGACCAAGCGGATCAGGTTGACGAGTGCGGTCACGGTCTTGAGTTCCGACGATCCGGTGCGGGTGTTTCAGGAATTTTCGATCCTCGACGGCATCTCCAACGGACGCGCGGAGATCATGGCGGGCAGGGGGTCCTTTATCGAGTCCTATCCGCTCTTCGGCTATAATCTCGATGACTACGACGCGCTGTTCGCGGAAAAACTCGGGCTGTTGCTTGAGCTGCGCGACAATGAGCGGGTGACATGGCAGGGTGAGTTGCGCGCGCCTTTGCAGAATGCCGGCGTCTATCCGCGTCCGGTGCAGAAACAGATTCCGGTGTGGATCGCGGTCGGGGGTACGCCGCAGTCAGTGGTGCGGGCCGCATCGCTCGGGCTTCCCATGGCGCTGGCGATCATCGGCGGCGATCCGGTTCGCTTCGCGCCATACTTCGCGCTCTATCGCGATGCGTGGAGCAAGTCGGGCCGCGATGCGAAAGACATCAAACTCAGCCTCAACATGCATGGCTTCGTGGCGGATACGACGGAGGATGCGAAAAACATCTTCTATCCGCCGCATACGGAGGTGATGAACCGCATCGGGCGCGAGCGTGGCTGGCCGCCGCAGGGGCGCGAGCATTTCGAAACGGCTGCGGGGCCGAATGGCAATCTGGTTATCGGAGACCCCGAGCGGGTTGCGGCGCGGATCGTGGAATTGCATTCGATTTTCAAGAATGACCGCATTCTGATTCAGATGGCCATCGGCGCGATGCCGCACAAGGATGTGATGCGGGCGATCGAATTGCTGGGAACGAAGGTTGCGCCTGACGTTCGCGCGGCGGTCAAATCGTAGGAACGATCAGTTGCCGAGGGAAAGGACGCTTGTCTCGCCTGCGGCGATGAAGAATTGTTCGGTGAAGAACGCCCGGCAATGTTCACCGAAGCGACGTAACTTCCGGGCCGAAGTGCGAGAGTTGCTTCGATACCTTCGAATGCGGCGACGTTGGCGCCATCCAAGTCTTTCACTTGCCACGCGACAGGAGCGCTGGCGATAGTCGCCAACTGCAATTTCGCGATTCCGGCGATGTGGTCGAATTCAACTGCGCTCAGGAGGCCGGGTTTCACCTTCACATCGGCCGATGCCACCGCATTGCCGTCGACGAAGCGGCTTTCGATGCGATAGGCGCCTGAGGGAACGCGGAGGACTTCGCCGGGATTTTGGTAGGTCGCGAGGACAGCTCCCTTGCGCGGGCCATCGAGCGGGATGATGCGGGCCTCGGAGGGAAGGTTTGTGGCAAGTCCTTTGAGGCGCGGCAGGATGCGCAAGCCCCCGGCATTGAGGATGAAGTTGACGCGGACGGCGCCTGCTTCCAGGGGATGGTGACGGGGCTCGTGGCGCGAACTGCGCCGTAGCAGGCTTCGGCGATGTATTCGCCGGGAGAAAGGCGCTGCGCCGTTAGAGGTTCGCTGCGGTCGAACACGGGTTCGCCCGATGCTTTGGTCACGGTCCATCGGATGGGAAGTTGAATGAGGCCGCCGCCTTCCTCGAGACTGGCCGAGAGTTCGATGGCTTCTTGGCCCGCCGCTACAGCGTCCATCGAAATGACCGGGCGTGGCCCAGATGCGTTTTCGGTTGCGGGGCTTTCGGAAACACCGGTTGCTGAAATCGCGGGGCGATCGAAAACGAGTAAGGCCGCCGCAAGAACTGCCGCGGTTAACGCGCTGTTCTTGCGGCGGCCCTGCGATGCACGGGTGCTGAGATCGTGCACGCTTCAGTCCCCTCGTTTTGACTCCCCCCAGCTCTCCGGCCGGCATCCGCAACAGACCACGGCCGGGCGCTCACGCGCAAGTTTTTGCTTAACACTGGGTTAATGGCGGCATTGCAATTGAAGCCATTGCGTTAACCGGGCGGGCTTGCCATGAGGGCGCGATGACGAGCTTCAACGACACCTCCAGCGTTCTCTCCTTCCTCAAGTCCCGCAAATCCGGTTCGGCCAAGGCCATGGGGCCGCCGGGACCTGATGCAGCACAACTTGCCGAGATACTCGGCATCGCCGTGCGCGTGCCTGATCACGGAAAGCTGACGCCGTGGCGCTTCGTGATCTTCGAAGGCGAGGCCCGGACATCGATCGGCGAGGTGTTTGCGAAGCGCTATCGCGAATTGCATCCATCGCATGGCGAGGAGCCGCTGGCGTTTCAGCGCGGGCTATTCACGCGGGCACCCACGGTCATCGGCGTGGTTTCGCGCGCGGCTCCGCATCCCAAAATTCCGGAATGGGAACAGCAGATGTCCGCCGCTGCGGTTGCTTACAACATCGAGCTTGCCGCCGCGGCCATGGGTTTCCAGAGTCAGTGGCAGACGGATTGGGTGGCCTATGATCGCGAAGTGGGAAAGGCGATCGGGCTTTCGGAGACCGAGCGCTTTGCCGGTTTCGTCTACATCGGCACATCTACCGCGCCGCTTGAAGATCGACCGCGCCCCGATCCGCAAGCGCTCGTCACCCGCTGGAGCGGGGCATGAGCATCAAGGGCATCCTGTTCGACAAGGACGGGACACTGATCGACATCAACGGCACCTGGGTCCCGGTTTACAAGTATCTGCTCGAGAAGGATTTCGGCCTTTCACCTGAGGACGCGGAAGCGATGATGGAGCGCGCTGGCTACGATCCGGCACGGCAGGCGTTCAAAGCGGGTTCGATGCTGGCTTCGGGAACGACGGCGCAGCTCGTCGATTTCTGGTGGCCTTCACTTTCACCGGCGAAGAGAATCCAGCGCATCCGCTCTCTCGATCACGACTACCGTGAGATCGCGGGCCAATCGCTACAGGTGCTGCTTCCGCTGGAGCCGGTGCTGGATGAGTTGTCGGCGCTCGGATTTGCTTTGGGCGTCGCCACCAATGACAGCCGCGCCTCCGCCGAGAGCCACATCGAGCAACTGGGCATTGCGCACAAGTTCGAGACCATCATCGGTTGGGATAGCGTTCCATCTCCCAAGCCATCGGGCGACATGATCCGCGCCTTCGCGGAGGTGACAGCGCTCCGGCCAATCGAAATCGCCATGGTTGGCGACAATGCACACGACATCGAAGAAGGGCGGCGTGGCGGGGCAGGCCTGTGCATCGGGGTGCTGACCGGCAATTCGGCGCATGAAGATCTGGCGCATCTTGCCGATCACACGCTCGAAAGCGTGGCCGATTTGCCGGCGCTGATGCGGAGGCTTTGATGTTTTACGAGACCTCGCGCAACGACCACGGTTTTGCCGTCGATCCGTTCAAGGCGCTGGTGGCGCCGCGGCCGATCGGATGGATTTCGTCGGTCTCGCCCGAAGGCGTCCGCAATCTGGCGCCCTACAGCTACTTCAACGCCTTCGCGCAGAGCCCGCACTATATCGGCTTCGGTTCCGGCGGGCGGAAGGACAGCATGCGAAACATCGAGGCGGCGGGCGAGTTCGCGGTCAATCTCGCAACCGAGGCGCTGGCGGAGGCGATGAATCGCAGCTCCGCGAATGTGCCCATTCACGTGGACGAGTTTCAACTTGCAGGTCTCACGCCCGCGCCGTGCCGGCTGATCAAAGCGCCGCGTGTGGGCGAAAGCCCGGTCTGCCTCGAATGCAAGCTGTTCCGCATCGTCGATCTTCCGGGCGATGACGGCCATGTTGACGACTTCCTGCTCATTGGACGCGTGCTCGGCATTCATATCGACGACCGGTTCATTGAAAATGGCCGCGTTAACACCGCGGCGATGCGGCCCATCGCGCGGCTCGGCTACTCCGAATACGCAACGGTGAAAGAAGCTTGGCGGATGCGGCGGCCTGGCTAGCGCATAACGCGCTCAAGTGGAATCACTTGAGCGTTCAGTTATGCGCCAGATTCAAATTGCTAGAGCAACTTACCGGCGGTCGAATGACCGCCGGTTGCTCTAGTCGGGGCGTTTCCGCATCATCGCCTGTCTCAGGCACTCAGCCACCAGAGT
>JAAURV010000214.1 GCA_012032065.1 Hyphomicrobiales bacterium | reverse complement strand
GCCGAACCATCCGAAAATGGTCGCGGCCCAGAACGAGCTGACCAACGTGGACCGCCAGATCAGAGGCGAAGCCCTGAAAATCGTCGATGGCCTTGAGGAACAAGCGAACATCGCCGCCGCGCGCGAGGAGTCGTTGCGGTCGAGTCTGGAAGAACTGAAATCGCGCGAAACCACCGCCAATCTCGATGAGGTCAAGCTCAAGGCGCTCGAACGCGACGCGGCTGCCGACCGCGCGCTGCTCGAGTCGCTTTTGAATCGTTATGCCGATGCCAGCGCCAGACAGGAAGTCTCGGCCCAACCGGGCATGGCGCGTATCATCCAGCAGGCGGGCGTTCCCACGTCTCCTTCATTCCCAAAGATTGGCCCGACGGTCGGCTTGACTTCGATCGCGGGGTTGGCTCTGGGCCTCGGCCTTGCTTTCCTGTTCGAGATCATGTCGGCGGCACAAAGCTTGAACCGGCTGCCCATGGCTGACGCGATGCCGAAACCGCAGGTTCCGTCAGTTGTCCACGAACCGCCGCCGCCCGCGCCCGTGCGGCACGCCGCCGTGGCGATGCCCGCTAGGCCTGCCGCTCCGCCGCAAAGTCCACCGCCGCAGAGACAGCAGCATACGCCACCAGCCGCTGGTGTGGCCGACGCCGTGCTGCCGGTTGCCGTGATGCCCTCGATTGCCTCGGAAGCAGTTGCGGGGCCAGCCGTTTACAGTGCCGAGGTCTCCGCCGCCGCGAACCGGCTCTTAACTTGGTTCAATGCCGCACAGAAATCCTACGGCGCAAAAGTGATCGGCATAACCAGCCTCGGCGGCAATTTCGCCGATGCGGCCGTCGTGACGACCGCGCTTGTACGCACAACGTCGAACACCGGAAAGCGCACGATCGTTGTCGACGCGGCGTCAAACGGTTCCTGCCTTGAGCGCTTGTTCGGACTTCCAGTGGGACCGGGGTTGGTCGATCTGGTGTCGGGGTCCGCCGACTTTACCCGCGTGATCTCTCGCGACACGGCGAGCGGCTGTCACCTTCTGCGCTGGGGCATGGATCGCTCGGCTCATGCCCAGCAGATCGCCGAATCCAATCTGCAATATGTGCTGCAAGCCTTCTCGGGTGTTTATGATCTTACCGTCATGCACTGCGGAGAAGCTTCGAGTCGCGCGCCCGAACTTTTGACCAAATGCGATGCGGTTCTGCTGCTCTCGCCGGGCCACCGCAAGCGGGATGCGGCAATTGCGGTCAATATGCTGCAATCTTCCGGCGTCGAGCTCGTGCAAGTGGTGCGGCTCGATCCACCCGCGTTGCCCAGGGCCGCGAACGGCTGATCGCCTACCCGGACGCGTCGTCGCGACATCCACTTCACGATCGCCATGACCACGGGCAGCCAGCCAGCGCCCGCAATCACAAAAAAGACGAACTCCGCTACGGGGTTTGCACCCACGATGAAAACTCCGCCAACCGCCATCGCCACAAGGCTGTAAGCGATGAGGAAAAACACGGTGGCGAGCGTTCCCGCCAATTTGCGTTGTCGAAGGGTCATGATGGCCGGTGTTATAGTGCAGAATGAAGCTGGCTTGAATTAGAGCACCCGGCGATCAGTTGGAATCAACTGATCGCCGATAAGGTGCTCGAAAATCAATAATTTAGCGCAACTTTCCGCACTCAACCGCTACGCACTTGAGCGCCCGTTGCGCTAATCTCCAGATTCTCTCTCTACTCCAGCTCGTGCTGTTCCGGCGGCGCGTTTCAGGATCTGGAATGTGCCGCTTCAACGCTTGCTGAACCTGTGTTCCCCGCGTAAGTCCGCCCCATGACACTTATGGATACCGCGTCTCCAGCCCCGTCCGTTGCCGTTAGGCGATGGCTGATGGCTATTGCGTTTCTTGTCTTCTGCATCGTGCTCGTGGGCGGGGCCACACGGCTGGCCGATGCGGGGCTTTCAATCACGCAATGGCAGCCGGTCTTCGGCATCGTTCCGCCCTTAAGCGACGCCGATTGGTCCGCGGCGTTCGAGATGTACAAGCAGATCCCCGAGTTCAAGCTTCAGAATTCGGCGATGACTCTCGTGGAATTCAAGGTCATCTTCTGGTGGGAATGGGCGCATCGGCTGCTTGGCCGCCTGGTTGGAGTGGTATTCGCTCTTCCCTTCGTGATTTTCCTGATCGCGGGAAAATCGAGCGGCGGCATGTGCCGCGTTTGATCCTGCTGCTTTTGCTCGGCGCCGCGCAGGGAGCACTCGGCTGGTACATGGTAGCCTCGGGCCTGACGGAGCGCGTGGATGTGAGCCAGTACCGCCTTGCCGCGCACCTGACACTCGCATCCGTTATTTTTGCATTCACCGCGTGGACAATCTTCTGCCTCGGCAGCCGGCATAGGACGCCATCGTCGGCTGGCGACCTGATGGCAATCCTGTTGCTCGTCCTGGTGTTTGCGCAAATCGCCATGGGCGGCTTCGTGGCGGGCATTGATGCCGGCATGGGTTACAACACTTGGCCAAAGATGGACGGACAGTGGATTCCAAACGGGCTCGATGCGATGCAGCCGGCATGGCGGAACCTGTTCGAGAATGCGCTCACCGTTCAGTTCGTGCACCGCGGCCTTGCCTACGTCCTGGCGATCCTGGTGCTTGTTCACGCGTGGAATGCGTTTTCGCTGTCAGGCTTCGTCCTGGCCTACGGTGTATGGCTGCAAGCCGCAATCGGTGTTCTCACGCTCGTGCTGCACGTGCCTCTGGCGCTCGCGCTCGCCCACCAGGCAGCGGCCATGCTGGTGTTGCTGGCCGCCGTGTGGCACGTGCACCGCAGGCTTGCTAGGCCATTGCCTGTTCAAGATCGGCCATGATGTCGGCGGGATCCTCGATCCCGATCGACAGCCTCACCACGTCTGGACCAGCACCCGCCTGCTTCAACTGATCGGCGCTGAGCTGCGAGTGCGTGGTCGATGCCGGATGAATGATGAGCGAGCGCACGTCGCCGATATTGGCGAGGTGCGACAGCAGTTTTGCCGACGACACCATCTTGACGCCCGCATCGTATCCGCCCTTGAGTCCGAAGGTGAACACCGCGCCGGCGCGCGCGGCGAATATTTTTTGAACAGCGCGTGGTGCTTGTCGCCTGGCAGGCCTGCGTAGTTGACCCACGACACATTGGGATGCTTCGACAGCCACTCCGCCACCTTGAGCGCATTGTCGCAATGCCGCTGCATGCGAAGACCAAGAGTCTCCATGCCGGTGAGAATGAGAAACGCGTTGAGCGGCGCAATCGACGGCCCAAGATCGCGCAAGCCCAGCACGCGGCAGGCGATGGCGAAGGCAATGTTGCCGAAGGTCTCGTGCAGCTTGAGGCCGTGATAGGAGCCGTTCGGCTCCGACAGCAGGGGATACTTCCCCGATTTCGACCAGTCGAAATTGCCGCCATCGACGATGAGTCCACCCATGGAGTTGCCATGCCCGCCCATGAACTTGGTGAGCGAATGAATGACAATGTTTGCCCCATGCTCGATCGGCTTGCAGAGGTAGGGCGTTGCCAGCGTATTGTCGACGATCAGCGGTACGCCCGCCTGCTTGGCGATTTTCGCCACCGCGCCGATATCGGTGATGCGGCCGCCCGGATTGGCGATCGACTCGATGAAGATCGCCTTGGTCTTGGCCGACAGTGCCTTCTCGAAGGAGGAGATATCCTCGGCGTCGGCCCACACCACGTTCCAGCCGAAGGACTTGAAGGAGTGATTGAACTGATTGATCGAGCCGCCATAAAGCTGCCGCGCCGCCACGAATTCGTCGCCCGGCTGCATCATCGCATGGAAGGTTATGAGTTGCGCCGCGTGACCCGAGGCCACGGCAAGCGCGGCACTTCCGCCTTCGAGTGCCGCCGACTTCGACTCGAGCACTGCCTGGGTGGGGTTCATGATGCGCGTGTAGATGTTGCCGAAGGCGCGCAGCGCGAAGAGATCGGCGGCATGCTTCACGTCGTTGAAGACGTAAGCGGTGGTCTGATAGATCGGCGTGATCCGCGCGCCTGTTGCCGGATCAGGCTGAGCGCCCGCATGGATGGCCAGCGTGTCGAAACCGGGTGTGCGTTCGCTCATTCTCGGGCTCCCTGTGTGTGGTTATCCCGCGAACTGTAGCCGCTGCCCCGCGCCTCGGCAATCGCGGGATTAGCGGGGCCACATGCGCGCGAGAATGTTGTCCCGGTCGAAAAACTGGTGCTTGAGCGCGGCAAGCACGTGCAGCGCCAGGAGCGCGATTCCGATTTTGCCGCCGATTTCGTGGATCTCCTTTGCCGCGCCAAGATTGGGCGCGGCCGGCAAGGGCAGGGCCCCGTAGAGAGAAATGGCGGACATGGCCGGCTCGTCGGCGAGGAACTCCGGCATCGACAGCCAGCCGCTGAGCGGTACGCCGATCATGACGAGATAGAACAGGCCATGCAGGACATGGGACGCGGTCCTTTCCCATGGCTTCATCGTGGCGGGCAGGGGCGGCGGCGGATTTGCAAGCCGCCACAAGAGCCGCATTACCGCCAGCGCCAGAATTGTGACGCCGGCGCTGACGTGAATCGAAGGCAGGAACGTGCTTCCGCCTTCCGCTTCCATGAGTTCCTCGCCGAGAAACAGCATGGGGATCAGGAGCAGGGCGGTGAGCCAATGGAAATAGATCGCGGTCTTGGAATAGCGGGTCATGGTTTTGGTCACAACGGCACCTATCGCATGAAGACGTTTGAACCCGCGTATTCCGTCGTCAGTCGCGGCCCAGTCCAAGACTCTGCATCCGCCCGCTCTCGTGCAGCGACTGGCGGCGCGAGGACAGGATGCCGGAGCTTCCGCCAACCCAGCCCCATTCGCCCGAAAGCTTGCCATATTCCATCTTCGGGCAGCGGTTCATCACCACTTTGACGCCACGCGCCTCGGCCTTCGCGGCCGCCTCGTCGTTCCGGACTAGAAGCTGCATCCAGATCACTTTCGGTAGCCGGGACAAATTTAGCGCTTCATCCACGACCGCTGCCGCGGCTTCCGAGTTCCTGAAGACGTCGACCATGTCGATGGGCCCAGGCACGTCCGCGAGTTTCCCGTAAACGCGCTGTCCAAGAATCTCCTTTCCGCCAAGTCCGGGATTGACTGGGTAGACCGTGTAGCCTTTCTCGAGAAGGTACTTGAGCACGAAGTAGGATGGCCGCACGTCGTTTGCCGAGGCGCCTGCAAGCGCGATGGTCTTCACATCGCGTAAGATGTTGCGAATGTACTCCGGCGAATAGGTGTCGTGATTCATGATAGCGCTATGCGGGCCATACCGGTTTTCGCTTCTCGATAAAAGCGGCGATCCCCTCGCAGGCGTCGGCGCGGAGCAGGTTCTCGGTCATGGTGGCGGACATCGCCGCATAGGCATCGTGCAAAGTCAGTCCGCGCTGGCGGTTGAACGCGTCCTTGCCCGTGACCACTGTCGCGCGCGCTTTCGCGGCAATCGTCGCCGCCAGCGCCGCGACGGCGGAATGAAGTTCGGAAGCGGGCGCCGCGCCGTTGATCAAGCCGATCCTCATCGCTTGCTGCGCATCGATGGCATCGCCGGTGAACAGCATCTCCTTCGTTGTGCTTCTCCGTAACCGTCCGCGACAGCGGTACCATTGGCGTCGCACAGAAGAGTCCGATGTTCACGCCGGGCGTTGCAAACGACGCCGTGTTGCTGCAATCGCCAGATCGCATGTGGCGACCAACTGGCACCCGCGGCA
>JAAURV010000213.1 GCA_012032065.1 Hyphomicrobiales bacterium | reverse complement strand
TGGAATCACTTGAGCGTTCAGTCATGCGCCAGATTCAAATTGCTAGAGCAACTTACCGGCGGTCGAATGACCGCGGTTGCTCTAGGCCGATTGTAGAATTGTCTCCTCTCCCAACTGGGCTACGGGATGCGCGTTTGGACGCCGATGAGGGGTCAACATTGAAAGCCGATGACAGTCTCCGGCTGACGATGCCGGGACCCTGAGCCTGCGAGCCCGCAAAGTACCGTTGGAATTCCGAAACTGTGCCGAAGCCGGATTTAACGGGTGGTCAGGGCCATTAGGGCGGTCAGCAGCCCGGCGCAAAACATGAGAACGGAGGCGAGGGCGAACATCTTGGCGTAAGACTTATTGCGATTGGCTTTGCCGGCTGCCTCGCTCGCCCACTCATCGTACTGTTCCGCGGTCTTTTTGGGATCCGTGACAGTCACGTAGGCTTGGTGCCCTTCGAGACGCCGCTTTTCTTCGGCCCTGCGGCGCCGGTGGTAGGCTTGCGTGTATCCGACCTGCGCTTCGTACATCTGCCAGATCGCGAGAGCCGCGGCAAAGAGGCCGATGGCCCAGGCAACGACTGGCGCTGCATGGCAGGCAAGATCGAGCGCCGCGGATTGTTTGGCAAGAGAGCTGACAAGGCCAAGATAAAGTGCAGCCGCGCCGCCGTTCAGATAGGAGAGAATCCTGAGGCTTTCGAGTTCGTATTGAAGCGTTGCCTTGTTGAGCTCGACTTCATGCCTGCGATCGTGGCGGTATTTCTCAAGCGCAAATTCGCGCGCTTGTGCGGGACTGGTCCGTTTCACTCCATCCACCACGCTGATCTCCGGCTATCACACCCGAAAGAGAAGCCTTTCGGAAACTGCTTTAGTGAATGATGGCGTTCTTGACCGCGATCGCCACGGCTTGGGTCTTGGTTTTGGCGTTGAGCTTCGAAATCGCGTTCTCGGTATAAAGCCGGATTGCGCGTTCGCTCACATTGAGAAGCCGCGCCGTCTCCCAAGCCGTCTTTCCCTCCGCCGCCCAGCGCAGCACCTCGCGCTCGCGAGGGGAAAGATCGTAGTTGCGGTTCTCCGGGTTGCTGAGGATCAGGTCCTTCATGCGCAAGTGGAAATAGTGCGCGAAGAGGTGGAAGGTGCTGGCAAGCTCGGTCCGGACGCTCGACCACTCGCCGTCGTCGCATTGGAAATTGACCGAGAACATGGCTTCGCCAAAACCCGGATCGCGGATCGGGAACGAGATGCCTTGTTTGCCGATGCCGAACTGCTCGGCCGTCTCCTGCATGTGAATGACGGTCTCGTTCGAGTCCCGCAGTTCGGCCCAGTCGAGCGGCAGCAGGCGGTGGAAACAAACTTCGAAAGCCGGATCGCCCAGCGGCGTCGTCTGCTTCATGTAGGTGTTCATGTAGCGCTCGTCGTAGGTCGAGAGCCAGGTCAGCTTATCAGGCGTATGCTGGGACCGGCCCAGGAACCAATATGACAGATTGAGCACCTGGAACCTGTCGCGCGCCGTCGCAAGATAGCTCGCGGATTCGCTGGACGACGAGAATGGCCGCGAGATTTCGCCGAATATGTCGAAATGCGTTAACATTCGCAGTTCTGGGAGCACCGTCCAGTTTCGAGACTCGAACGCTTTTCACAAACCCGCCAAAGGCCGCGGAAGCGCCGCACAAAACACGGCCATGCATAACCCGCGCCATCGGCCAAATCGCCGCCGCCAAGACTCACAAGAGCATACTTCGCGCGATACCAAAAGCGCGGAAGCGCAACGGTCAAGCGCCAAATCGTCGTGTTCTTGAGGACAGCCGCCCGTAGCCGGCTTACGCTACGGCGGCTTGCTCGGCTTCCGCCTTTGCAGCGACCGGGCCGGAGTCTTTGCCCTTCTCGTTCACATCACGATCGACGAACTCAATGACAGCCATGGGTGCGGAGTCGCCATGACGGAAACCCGCCTTCATGATGCGGAGATAGCCGCCATTGCGCTCCTTGTAGCGCGTGGCGAGAACGCCAAACAGCTTCTTGACCTGCGCCTCGTCGCGCACCTGCGAGATCGCCTGACGGCGGGCATGAAGTCCGCCCTTTTTGGCGAGTGTCACCAGCTTTTCAACCACCGGGCGCAAATCCTTGGCCTTCGGCAGCGTCGTCACGATCTGCTCGTGCTTGATGAGGGCGGCCGACATGTTGGCGAACATCGACGTGCGATGCTCCGCCGTGCGGTTGAAGCGGCGGCCCCTGAAACCATGACGCATGACTGTCTCCTCAAACTCCGGCTAGGCCGCCGGGCCTCTCAATAGTGTGTTTCGAATTTCTTGGCGAGTTCGTCGATGTTCTCGGGCGGCCAGTTCGGCACTTCCATGCCGAGGTGAAGGCCCATTTGCGCCAGAACTTCCTTGATCTCGTTGAGCGACTTGCGTCCGAAGTTCGGCGTGCGCAGCATCTCCGCTTCCGACTTCTGGATGAGATCGCCGATATAGACGATGTTGTCGTTCTTCAGGCAGTTCGCGGAACGCACAGAAAGCTCGAGTTCGTCCACCTTCTTGAGCAGCGCCGCGTTGAACTCGAGTTCGGGGCGGGCTTCCTCGTGGATGACCTTCGACGGTTCGGCGAAATTGATAAAGACCGTGAGCTGGTCCTGCAGGATGCGGGCGGCATAGGCAACCGCATCTTCCGGCGTCATGGAGCCGTCGGTTTCGACCGTCATGATCAACTTGTCGTAGTCGAGGATCTGACCCTCGCGGGTGTTCTCGATGCGATAGGACACGCGCTTCACCGGGCTATAGATCGAGTCGACCGGGATGAGTCCGATAGGCGCATCCTCCGGGCGGTTACGCTCGGACGGCACATAGCCCTTGCCGTTCGTGACCGTGAACTCCATGCGCACTTCCGCGCCCTCGTCCAGCGTGCAGATCACGTGCTCGGGGTTGAGAATCTGGATGTCGCCGGTCTGCTGAATGTCGCCGGCGCGAACAACGCCTGGGCCTTCCTTGCGCAGCGTCACGCGCTTGGGGCCATCCGCATGCATGGCAAGCGCGATTTCCTTGATGTTGAGGACGATGTCCGTCACGTCCTCGCGCACACCCGCGATGGACGAGAACTCGTGCAGCACGCCATCGATTTGCACCGATGTCACCGCGGCGCCTTGGAGCGAAGATAATAGAATGCGGCGGAGCGCATTGCCCAGCGTTGTTCCGAAGCCCCTCTCCAGGGGCTCGGCAACAACGGTCGCCACGCGCCTGCGGTCGCGGCCCGTTTGAACGTCGAGCTTGTTGGGGCGAATGAGTTCCTGCCAGTTCTTCTGATTTACGTGCATGTCAGCTTCCCGTCTCTCGTCCGGACCTTGTTCCGCGTAACGCGGGCTCCGGTTCTTGCTTGTATCCACCAGCCCGGAAAAGACCGGGCCACACCCTGACTAACGCGTCACACCCGGCGGCGCTTCGGCGGCCGGCAACCATTATGCGGAATGGGCGTCACATCGCGAATCGACGTCACCTGCAAACCGCAAGCCTGGAGCGCGCGCAGCGCCGACTCGCGGCCCGAACCCGGTCCCGAAACCTCGACTTCGACGGTGCGCATGCCATGCTCCATGGCGGCTTTGCCCACCTGCTCGGCGGCAACCTGCGCCGCATAAGGCGTCGACTTGCGCGAGCCCTTGAAGCCGAGCTTGCCGGCGGACGCCCAGACAATGGTGTTGCCCTGAACGTCGGTCACGGTGATCATCGTGTTGTTGAACGACGCGTTCACGTGCACGAGGCCCGACGAAATATTCTTGCGTTCCTTGCGGCGCGGACGTGCCGCAGTTGCTTCTTTTGCCATGTGCCCGAACCCTTACTTCTTCTTGCCGGCGATTGCCTTGGCCGGACCCTTACGGGTCCTTGCATTGGTATGTGTGCGCTGACCACGAACCGGAAGGCCCTTGCGGTGCCTAAGGCCCCGGTAGCAGCCGAGATCGGTCAGACGCTTGATGTTGACCGAGACTTCGCGCCGCAAATCGCCTTCGACGGTGTAATCGCGATCGATGACCTCTCGGATCGCCAAGACTTCGGCGTCGCTCAGCTCATTGACCCGCTTCGAGTGCGGGATTTTCACCTTGTCGCAGATTTCGACTGCGTTGACCGGCCCGATGCCATGAATGTAGCGCAGTGCGATGACCGCGCGCTTGTTGGTCGGTATGTTGACGCCTGCAATACGGGCCACTTATTTTCTCCTAACAATCCAATGGCTTACGCCAAATTTCGATGTCATCTGCAAAACCCTGAAAAGGCCCCCAATGACGCAAGGCCGCGCCCGGAGGAGTGACCTCCCCAAAGCCAGCCCGAGTGATGACCAGAATTGGCGTGGGGAATAGGCTGGAATCGCTTGCGCGTCAACCCGAACCTCACCGCCAAAATAGTCAGAATTCCGCCAGCACACCCTCGATCTGGCGAGTGACCTCGCCGATTTCGGCCATGCCGTCCACGCTGCGCAGTTTCCCCTTCGCGGAGTAGTAGTCGATGAGCGGAGCCGTCTGGCGGTTGTAGACCTCCAACCGGTCGCGCACGGTCTTTTCGTTGTCGTCGGCGCGGCGGACGAACTCCGTGCCGCCGCAGACGTCGCAGACGCCATCCTTTTTCGGTTTCTCGAACCGGTCGTGATAACCCTTGCCGCACGACTTGCAGGTGTAGCGGCCGGTGATGCGCTCGACCAGCGTTTCGTCGCCCGGCCTTAATCTCCACTACCGTGTCGAGCTTCAGCCCGCGCCGGTCCAGCATCTCGTCAAGGGCTTTGGCCTGAGCGGGATTGCGAGGGAAGCCGTCGAAGATGACACCCTTTGCGGTGTCTGGCTCATTCATGCGGTCGGACACGATATTGAGGATGATGTCGTCGGATACGAGATCGCCGCGATCCATGACGGCCTTGGCCCTTTTGCCATGCTCGGTACCCTTGGATACGGCCGCGCGCAGCAGATCTCCGGTCGAGAGTTGTTTCAGTCCCCGGCGCTCTTCCACGATTTTGGCTTGGGTGCCTTTCCCCGCCCCGGGCGGCCCAAGAAGTATGATGTTCATCGCTTGCTGCCGCGAAGTTTCGAGCGCTTGATCAGCCCTTCATACTGCTGCGCCAGCAGATGGCCCTGAAGCTGCGCAACCGTGTCCATGGTGACGCTCACCACGATCAGTAGCGATGTGCCCCCGAAATAGAACGGCATGCCGGTGTAACCGATGAGGAATTCCGGCAGCAGGCAGACGATCGTCAGATAGACCGCGCCGATGCAGGTTACGCGCGTCAGGACATAGTCGATGTATTCCGCCGTTCTTTCGCCCGGCCGGATGCCCGGAACGAAGCCGCCATACTTCTTGAGATTGTCGGCGGTCTCTTTCGGATTGAACATGATCGACGTGTAGAAAAACGCGAAAAAGATGATGAGCGCCGCGTACAGCAGAAGGAACAACGGCTGTCCGTGTCCCAGAGCGGCGGTTAACTGATTGAGCCAATCCGGCCCCTGCCCCCTCGTGAAGTTTGCAACCGTGATCGGCAGCAACAACAGCGACGACGCGAAGATCGGCGGAATGACGCCCGAAGTGTTGAGCTTCAGCGGCAGATGCGAACTGTCGCCCTGGAACATCTTGTTGCCGACCTGGCGCTTCGGATACTGAATCAGCAGTCTCCGCTGGGCGCGCTCCATGATCACGATGAAGGTGACGACGACGAGCGCCATCACCAGAATCGCCATGATCAGGAAGAGCGACATCTGACCGGTTCGGCCAAGTTCAAGCA
>JAAURV010000212.1 GCA_012032065.1 Hyphomicrobiales bacterium | reverse complement strand
TTGTCGCGTATCTTGCTGCGTCGCCGAATATGTTACGCAGCCGTCGCATAGAGGAGGCCACCCCATGCTCCGCTCGCTCCAGCGCATGCAGTCCACCCAGATTCGCGCGTCAGGCCACGATCCCTGTCGAGGTGCTCGACCGGGAGGAGGATGCTGCGGTCCTCGAGTTCTTCCGCAAGCGCAACGCGGCGCTCGATGCCTTGTTCTACGATGTCGCGGCGATCAGCGATGCGGAGGCGCAGAGCTTGGCGCCGTGGCTGGCGCGCGAAGGGGCGATCCTCGTGGTGCCACCCGATAGCGGGGCTGAGATTTCGGTTCACGCGACGCTCGAGTCGTTTTGGGCGAGGCCCGGCGATCCCGTTCGGGTGATGGCGGTGGCGGGGGTCGGCAGTTCGGCGCTCGGCACGGCGGCGTTTGCGCGGAACGTAGCCAATGCGCTAGGTGAGTCTGTCGTCGGCGTCGTTTCGGGTTACGGCCTTTCCGATCTCGCAACGGAAGCGGTGGGCGGCTATTTCCTCTTCGGCCAGTTGAACAGCCTCCGCCATCTGTTCCAGCTTCTCGAAACCGCGCTTCCGGACGACCCCAATCAGTTCGCCCGCGCGAGCCTCGATACACGCACGGTGCTCGCGCTCCTCGACGATCCTCGCAGCGCCTTTCAAACCGTGATCGGCCATTCCAAGGGCAATCTCGTGATCTCCGAAGCGCTGTTCGCGCTCGACCATCTGAACCACGAACGTGCACGCGCATTGGGCGAGGCCACGCAGTTCGTCACCGTCAGCGCCCGGATCGCATTGCCCGGAGTTTGCCGCCATGTCACCGACATCATGGGCGCGCTCGACTGGTTCGGCGCGCTCAACTCGCGCCCCGATATCGCCACCGACTATACAGTGCCCAACGCCTGGCACCACACCAACCGCGAACTCCCGCTCTGCCTCGACGTTCCGCAAGCGCTGCAAGTGGTGCGCGAGCGGGGCTTGCTGCGCATGTAACTACTCGAGCCCCGCGCGGCGCACCGCGTCGACGATGCGGTCAAGCTTCTCGCTCTCGCGATAGCGTTCCGAGCGCCGGATGTTGGGGATGCCGTAGCTTGGCGCTATCTCCCTCAGGCGGGCGATGGCGGTGCGGGCTTCGTCTTTCTGGTCCTGAACATCGCGAACTGCCGCGAGATACATGTAGCCATAAGGCTCAACCGGTTCCTGCCGCACATAGAGTTCGGCTGAGTCGCGCGCCGTCTGCAAATTCCCCAGCCATAGATTCGCCAGCGTCAGATAATATCTGTACCAGCTGTCGAGCTTGGGGCTGGTGCGCATCGTCGCCATCAGGATCGGATGCGCTTTCGCGGGGTCGCCGGAGAACATCAGAAACATGCCGAGGAATGCGAGAGCGCGCGAATCTCCAGGCGTGCGACTCACCGCAAGCTCGCCCCAACGGATTGCATCGTCATGCTGGTCGCGCATGAATGCGACCGCGCCTTTCAGCACCTGAGCCGCTGAAGCCTCGGCGTCGATTTCGATAATCCTTTCCGCTTCACGTTCGGCAAGAACCAACGAAGGAGCCTGTTCCATCGTAACGCTGAACCGCGCATCCCAGTAATGGGTTACGCCGAGCAGCGCTCTGGCGCCTGTGTAGCCGGGGTCGAGTTGCAAGGCTTCCTCCAGCAGGCGGCGCGCGGCCGCGGTATCGGCGGTCGTGTAGCGCTGCAGAGTGTCGCGTGCCACGACCACTTTTCCCAGGCGCGAAGATTTTTGGTCTGACTCTCCCACAGTCTTGCCGACTCTCCGCGCGTCAGTGTCACTTCCATGGCAAGCGCGATGTTGCGGGTGATTTCGTCCTGGACCGCGAAGATATCGTCGATCGCGCCTTCGTAGCGTTCGGCCCATGCGGTGTTGCCCGACAGACCATCGATCAGTTGGGCGTTGACGCGCACGCGCGTTCCGGCGACGCGCACGCTGCCTTCGAGAATGTAGCGGACGCCCAACTCTTTGGCGGCAACGTCGGCGCGGATTTGCTGAGCCTTGTAGACAAAGCTCGAACTCCTGGAGATGACGAACAGCTCGCGAATGCGCGTCAGGGCTGAGATGATGTCCTCGGTCATACCATCGGCGAAGAAACCGTGACTTGGATCGCCGCTGAGATTGATGAAAGGCAGAACGGCAATGGACGGTTTGTCGGGGAGCGGCGGAGGGGCCGCATCGTGTGCGGGGGAAGCAGCTCTCGGCGTATCGGCGCGTCGGGAAGCCCTTAGGGCGCGGGCCAGCTCTTCGGTTTCCGAGTCTGGCGAAACATTCAGTTGCGACGCAAGTTCGCGCTTCAGCCGCTCATATTGCGCCAGCGCGGCATCGGGCCGGTTCTGCGCAGCATAGAATCGCATCAACCCGCGATGCACCTGTTCCTGAAGCGGATCGAGGGACAACAGCCGCTGCCCATGACTGAGCGCTTCTTCGAAACGCGCCGCTTTCTCGGCCCCGGCCATGAGCGCTGCGAAAATCTTGCCGGCAAGTTGCCTCGTTTTCGCGCGCTCGGTAGCCAGCCATTGCTCGAATGCCGGTTCGGGCAGATCGAGTCCCTCCATGAACTCGCCGCGGATCACATCGGCCGCTTCGGAAAGTTCGTTCTCGCCCGCTGTTGTTGCTGCCTGCTCCACGATTGCTGCGTCGACCCATGCGGAGCCCTTCGCCCATGAAACGGCTTCATTGCCGGAGCCGATGGGTTGGATGGCGGCATCCGCGAAAGGGCTCTGAGTTCGGACAACGTCTGGCGCAGGCTGGCACGCGCCTGTTCTTCGCCGCGCTCTCCCCAAAGCAAGCCGGTCAAGGTGGTGCGGGCCGCCTCGCTGCCTTCGCGCTGGACGAGATAGGCCAGCATCGCGCGGGCCCTTTTTGAGGCCACAACGACCGGCTTTCCGGCAATTTCGAGCGAGAACGGTCCCAGAAGCCGGATACGGATCGCCGCCCCGTCAGCGGAGCGCAAATGCCGATTTCGCGCTGGATTGATGTTGGCCATGACACCCGCCTGACGATCGTCTGTCATCTTGCCCACATCAAACAAAGGAGACAAGTCCATGACCACGCAGACACTGATTCTCAAGGAACCTCGCAGCGCAACGAGCTTTTGGCACAAGCTGGGCAACAGGTGCCGCGCCGTTGCCAAGGCAATCCGGCCGCGGCTGGCTGATGACGAGCTTACGGCGGCACAGCTCTATGACGTGGGTCTGAGTGACCGGCGGCCGGTTGCCCCAGTCCCTGCCGAACAGCGGATCGCCAACTATTCCAAGTCGGTTTCGGCCATGTTGAACCGTTCGATTTGAACTCTTGCAAGCGGGGTCTGGCGCCCGAATCCCCGCTTGCCCCGCCTCTCCATGCGGGTTAAGGACAGCCGCCAACCAGACGAATCCCTTCATTCCTGACGAGGTTGGCCGATGGCGTTGCGCCAGTTTCCCGAATATCTCGCATTCGACGACGTGCTCTTGAAGCCCGGCGCTTCTTCCGTGCTGCCCACCGCGGTTTCGACGCGGACGAAACTCACTCGCGGCATCGAGCTTTCGATCCCGATCATTTCCGCGGCCATGGACACCGTGACCGAAGCCGGCATGGCGATCGCGCTGGCGCAGGCCGGCGGCTTGGGCGTCATTCATAAAAACATGACGCCGGAGGAGCAGGCAGCGCAGGTGCGCCAGGTGAAGCGCTTCGAAAGCGGCATGGTGGTCAATCCGATCACGATTTCTCCGCACGCCACGCTTGGCGATCTCATGGCGATCAAGGAGAAGCACAAGATCTCCGGCATTCCTGTGGTGAGCGAAACCGGCAAGCTCGAAGGCATCATCACCAACCGCGATGTCCGCTTCGCCACCGATCTCAATATCAAGGTGGGCGAGTTTGATGACCCGCAAGCTCGTCACCGTGCGCGAAGGTGTGGAGCGTGGCGAGGCGCAGAAGCTTCTGCACAAGCATCGCATCGAGAAACTCGTGGTCGTCGACGACGATGGCAAATGCGTTGGCCTCATCACGGTGAACGACATGGAGAAGGCGGCCGACCATCCCCATGCCGCGAAGGACGACAAGGAGCGGCTGCTCGTCGCGGCGGCAACCGGCATCGGCGATCCGGGCCACGAGAGGGCCGAGTTTCTCATCGATGCAGGCGTCGATATCATCATCGTCGATACGGCGCATGGCCACTCCGCCAATGTCATCGCGCAGGTCGCGAGGGTCAAAAAACTTTCGAACCGAGTGCAAGTGATTGGCGGCAATGTGGCGACTGCGGCTGGCACCAAGGCGCTGATCGACGCGGGCGCGGACGCGGTCAAGATCGGCATCGGGCCAGGCTCGATCTGCACCACGCGCGTGGTCGCCGGCGTCGGCGTGCCGCAATTCTCGGCCATCGTCGAATGCGCGGAGGAAGGCGCCAAGCACGGCGTGCCCGTCATCGCCGACGGCGGCATCAAGCTTTCGGGCGACCTCGCCAAGGCGCTGGCCGGCGGCGCATCGGTCGCGATGATCGGCTCGCTTCTCGCGGGGACCGACGAGAGCCCCGGCGAAGTGTTTCTCTTCGACGGCCGTTCCTACAAGGCCTACCGCGGCATGGGTTCGATCGGCGCCATGGCGCGAGGGAGTGCTGATCGCTACTTCCAGCAGGACGTCGGCAGTTCCTTGAAGCTGGTGCCCGAGGGCATCGAAGGGCAGGTTCCCTACAAGGGCCCGGTTGGCGCGGTGCTGCATCAGCTCGTTGGCGGATTGCGGGCGGCCATGGGTTATGTCGGCGCCGCCACGATCGCCGAGCTGCAACAGAAAGCCGAATTCATCCGCATCACCGGCGCCGGCCTCAAGGAAAGCCATCCGCATGATGTGATGGTGACGCGTGAGGCGCCCAACTATCAGCGGCAAGCCTGATCATGACTGTTGCCCAGGCTCTCTTGTTGCCGCTGTTCATCCACGTGTTGCTGATCACTTGGGTCGGCACCAGAACCATCCGTGCACGGATCGCTTCTGTTTAGGCGGCGAGACGAAGGTCAGGGATATCGCGCTCGACACCAAAGCCTGGCCCGACAAGGTGAAGGCGCTCGGCAATAATTTCGACAACCAGTTCGACGTGCCGATGCTGTGGTATGCGGCTTGCGCGCTCCTCGTGGCGACCGGATTGGCGGACTGGGTATCGGTTGCGCTTTCCTGGGCTTTCGTCGCCGCGCGGATTGCGCACAGCGTGGTTCACACCGGCTCGAATTACGTGCCGCTGCGCATGCGGGTGTTTCTCGCAGGCTTTGCCATCGTGTTCCTGATGTGGCTGTGGTTCGGCCTTCGCTTGTTCGTACTGGGCTAAGTCATGCGCCTTGCCGGCCGTGTCTCCGCGGCGATCGAAATTCTCGATGAGATTTTCAATCGCAGGCGGCCCGCTTCCGAAGCGTTGAAGGATTGGGGCAAGGCGCATCGCTTCGCGGGCTCGGGCGATCGCCACGCCATCGGCACGCTGGTTTACGACGCGCTGCGGCAGCGCAACTCGCTTGGCTTTCGGATGGACGCGGAAACGTCTCGCGCGCTGGCGCTCGCCGCGTTGAAGTTTGTCTGGAAGCTCGAAACCGAAGTCATCGCCGAAACCATCAAGGAGCGCTTCGGTCCCGGCGAACTCACGAAGGAAGAGCGCAGCCACCTATCAAAACCCAGGGACATCTCTAGCGCCCCGCCGCATATCGCTGGCGATTTCCCTGAGTGGCTCACGCCGTCGTTCAAACGTGCGTTTGGCGAAGGGGCTGCGGAAGAGGGCAGGGCGCTTGCCCGGCGCGCGCCCATCGATCTTCGAGTCAATGCACTGAAAGCGCAACGCCACGAGGTCATCGAATGCCT
>JAAURV010000211.1 GCA_012032065.1 Hyphomicrobiales bacterium | reverse complement strand
AGAGGCAAGAGTCGATAGCATTTCCAGCGCCAGACAAAATGCTGTCACGCATATGCCGATGGAAGCCTCGGACACCCCAGCGTTGCTGCTCTCGTTCCCGCGCGATCCCCAACCGAATTGCCGTGCCTCAAGGGAGGGGCGCAGTCCAGTGCAGTCCAGGCGGTTAATTAGTGCAATTGGTATCATGTCACGGTAATGCGGTAATGATTCGGTATGTGGAAATACGTAAAACAGTCTGCCCGGCTGCGCTGCGGTAGCTATTGAGCTGGTTCGAATGCCGGCGATTGGCTGCTACAAAATCACATCGCGCTTGGGCATGATCTCAGGCTCAGTTGCGGCATTCGCCGTGGCAAGGGAAATGAAAAATGTCAAAATGCCGATCCGCCCGATCAGCATGACGACGACGATGATGAGTTTGCCGGCGTCGTTTAGTTCGGCGGTTAGTCCCATGGATAGCCCCACCGTTCCCAGTGCGGAAATCACCTCGAACAAAGCTTTGTCGAAAGCATACGAGCCCGTCAGGTCGAGCATCACCACGGCGGCGAAGATCACGAAGAGTGCGATCACGAGGGTCGCCATGGCCTGAAGAACACGTTGTTCCGGCAAGACATATCTGCCAAGCGCGATCTTCCGCCATCCACGCAAGCTAGCGAGTACGGTCGCAGCCAGAACCGCTGCTGTCGTGGATTTGAGACCGCCACCCGTTCCTGCCGGAGATGCGCCAACAAACATTAGAAGATACACGACCATTATGGCTGCCGGAGCCAGCCCCCCGACTGGCACGGAATTGAAGCCGACAGTGGTTGACGCGGTCATTGCCTGAAAGAATGCATTCGAGAGCTGTGATGCGACCGGTAGTGAACGGATGCTCGGTTCAAAGATCAGAAAAAAAAGTGTTGCAGCTGCGGCGAGCCAAAACGACATCTGCAACGTCAGCCTTGTCGTAACACTCAGGCGGCGAGGCCGGATCGCAACAGCCTCGAATGTTTCCACGAGGACAACAAAGCCGAGAGCGCCGAGATAACTGAGGACGGCCAACACCATCAGCATGGCGCCGTTATCGCTATAGGCCTCAAAACTTGTTGGAAAGCGCGCAAATCCCGCAGTGCAGAACGCCGATACAGAGTGGAAAATACCGTTCCATAGGGCATCAGGCGTTCCGGCGTTTCTGAAAAGACGCCAAAGAAACAGTGCGCCTACGGCCTCAATCGCCAGTGTGAAGACAGTAGCTCGCCAGACAAAACTGGCCATCTCGATGTTTGAAGGCAACCCGAAACTTGACCGCGTCAGCCGGGTTTGAACAGGACTCAGCCGGTCGCGCAATATAATGTAGGCAAAGGACATCAGCGTCATGTAGCCGAGGCCTCCAATTTGGATCAGAAACAGGATGATGATTTCACCTGCGAGGCTGAACGTTGATGCGGGGTCTAACGTAACCAGCCCGGTCGTTGATACCGCCGAAGCGCTCGTGAACAGCGCGTCGACGAAGCCTAGAGGCTCGGTGCGCGCCACGTCGCGCATGACCGGCAGCGTCAGGACGAGAGCGCCCGCCAGCGAATACCCGATGTAAGCCAAGGCCGCCAACATCGCGGGATTGCGGCGCGCCAAGATGCCAAGCCAAAATTTGGGGGAAGCAAAAGCAACAACCATGGCACGCATCCTTTGGCGCAGCGAACGGAAGGCGCACGCATATATCGCAGCGCAGCATATGCCGCAAAGAGGCAACTTGCGTGATGAAGGGCGATGGCGCACATGACAGCCATGCGCTTCCCGCCGTCCTTGCTCGACGATATCCGCTCCCGCGTGCCGATCTCATCGGTCGTCGGCCGGAAGGTCGCTTGGGACCGGCGGAAGACCAATGCGGGGAAGGGGGATTATTGGGCGTGCTGCCCGTTCCATGGCGAAAAGTCGCCGTCCTTTCATGTCGAGGACCGGAAGGGGCGCTACCATTGTTTCGGCTGCAAGGTGTCGGGCGATATCTTCACCTTCCTGGTCGAGAAGGAGGGGCTCAAGTTCCCGGAAGCCGTGGAACAGCTCGCGATGGAGGCTGGGCTGCCGATGCCCAAGCTTTCCGAAGAGGACGTGGCGCGGGAAGAGGCGCGCACCGGGCTTTACGACATCATGGACATGGCCGCGGCGTTTTTCGAAGCGGAGCTGCAATCCCCGCGTGGCGCAAAAGCGCGCGGCTATCTCTCCGACCGCCAGCTCATGGCTCCGATCCAGAAGGAGTTCCGGCTGGGATATGCGCCTGACGACCGCTCGGCGCTGCGCTCGTTTCTCGCCAACAAGAACGTGCCACTCGACAAAATGATCGAGGCGGGGCTTCTGGTTGCGGGCGATGATATTCCCGTGGCCTATGACCGGTTCCGCGACCGGGTGATCTTCCCGATCCGCGATCCGCGCGGCCGGGTGATCGCCTTTGGAGGCCGGGCGCTTTCCAAGGATGCGCCGGCCAAATACCTCAACTCGCCGGAAACGCCGCTCTTCTCCAAGGGCAAGGTTCTCTACAACCTCGACAAGGCCCGGGCTCCCGCCCACGAAAAGAGCGCCATCATCGCGGTCGAGGGCTATGTCGACGTGATTGCCATGCACCGGGCGGGACTGCCCCACGCAGTGGCCCCGCTCGGTACGGCCCTGACCCAGGATCAACTCGGCATGCTGTGGCGGATTGCCCCAGAGCCCGTCCTATCCTTCGACGGCGACAGTGCCGGCCTCAAGGCCGCCTACCGGGCGCTCGATCTGGCCTTGCCGATGCTCCAGCCGGGGCATTCGCTGCGCTTTGCCTTCATGCCGGAAGGGCAGGATCCGGACGATCTGTTGAAGGCGCAAGGGACAGATGCGGTGCGCGGCGTGGTGGAGCAGGCTGAGCCCCTGTCCGAGGTCCTCTGGCGGCGAGCGCTTTCGGAAAACGACCGGGCTACGCCTGAGCGCAAGGCCCAGTTCGAGCGGGATTTGCGGAGTCTTATCAACACCATCGGCGACGATGTTGTGAAGAAGCATTATCTCTCCGATATGGGCGAGCGGCTGGCGGGGCTGTTCGGCAAGAAGCCGGGCAGCGCTTGGCGAGGCGCCAACCGGGGACAAAAGCGGCCGAGTTTCGTGCCATTCTCGCCGCGCTATTCGCCCAAGGGCAAACCATGGGACATTCCCGAGCCTGCCTCACCCCAGCTTCGGGCTCTGGCCAATCAGCCGGCCTCCGCGGCTGACCGGCGGGAGCGGCTCATGGTGCTGGCTTTCGTGGTTCACCCGGGCCTCTTGCATGACTTTCTGGACGAGCTGGCCGCCGCCGAATTGGCCTCGCGCGAGCTTGACTCGCTGCGGTCGCAAATTCTAGATATCGCCGCCCTTGAGACGGCCCTCGACCGGGACCATCTAAAGGGACACCTGATTGCTCGGGGTTTTGGGAACCAAATAGCCCGCCTCGAGAACCAGGCGAAACGTCTGAACGAATGGTTTCTGGATGCCGGTGCCGCCGATGACGATGCCCGGACAGCGTTACGTCAGATGTTCGCCTTGCACCGCAAATCGATTACGCTCGGGCGCGAGCTGAAGGCGGCGGAATCCGCCTTCGCCGGTGAACCCAGCGAGGAGAATTTGAACGCGCTCATGGTGCTGCGCGAAGAGCTGTCGTCCATGGCCGGAGCCGAAGCCCAGGTTGAGGGGTTCGGCCAGGCTTCCGGGCGGCAGATCGACGCCATCACCTGAGATCAAGCCGGTTCGGCCACGCGAGACTCATGCTTAATGGTGAATTAAGCAGGGGTACCCAAGCTTCGGCCCGAATCAGTCATCATACGAAGGGCGAATCGAATCGCCCGCCTTCAAGGACATCGCCCATGGCTCGCGCCGCCCAGACCCGCGAACAGAAACCCGAAGATCACGAACCCCAGGCCCAGTCCGACGAGCAGGAAGCGCCCGCCGAAACGGCCGAAGGCCAGGACTCGCCGGTTCTCGATCTCTCGGACGCCGCCGTCAAACGCCTGATCAAGGCGGCGAAGGCGCGCGGTTATGTGACCCTCGACGAGTTGAACTCGGTGATGCCGTCCGAGGAAGTGACCTCGGACCAGATCGAGGACATCTACGCCATGCTGGCCGACATGGGCATCACCGTGGTCGAGAGCGAGGAGGAGACCGAGAACGTCGCCGCCAAGGTCGAGCAGGAGCAGGAAGAGTCGTCCGAAACCGCGATCATGAAGGTCGAGGCGGCGAAGGTGCCGACCGACCGCACCGACGATCCGGTGCGCATGTATCTGCGCGAGATGGGGCAAGTGGAGTTGCTCTCGCGCGAGGGCGAAATCGCCATTGCCAAGCGCATCGAGGCCGGCCGCGAAGCGATGATCGCCGGCTTGTGCGAAAGCCCGCTCACCTTCCAGGCCATCATCATCTGGCGCGACGAACTGAACGAAGCCAAGATTCTGCTGCGCGACATCATCGATCTCGAAGCAACCTATGCCGGCCCCGACGCCAAGAACAACCAGGGACCCATCGCCACGCCCGCACCCTACGTTCCGCCGAAGGTGGAAGTGCGCAAGCAAGCCGAAGCCAAGCGTGCGCCCGAGCTTCGCAAACCCGTTGCTCCGCCGCCGCCGGTGCGCAGGCCCGGCGAGGATGATTACAGCGACGTTCTTTCCCCGGAAGATTTCGACCGCCCCGTGGTCGAGGAGGAAGAGGACGACGAGGGCGACGATCTCGGCGTCTCGCTCTCCGCCATGGAAGCGGAGCTGAAGCCCAAGGTTCTGGAGGTCTTCGATTCGATCGCCCGGCAATACAAGTCGCTGCGCAAGCTGCAAGATCAAGAAGTGGCGGAAGGCACCGACCTCTCGCCCAGCCAGGAGCGCCGTTACAAGAAGCTGCGCGAGGAGATCATCGCGGAAGTGAAGTCGCTCTCGCTCAACAACGCCCGCATCGAGGCGCTGGTGGAGCAGCTTTACGACATCAACAAGCGGCTCAATTCGCTGGAAGGCCGGCTGATGCGCCTGGCCGAAACCTACAAGGTGCCGCGCGCCGAATTCCTGAAAGAGTATCAGGGCGACGAGTTGAACCCCGACTGGCTGAAGCGCGTCGGGCGGCACGTCAAGTTCGGCTGGAAGAAGTTCGCCAACGACGAAAAGGAATCGATCAAGGTCATCCGCGACGAGATCTACGAACTCGCCACCGCCACTGGCCTGCAGATTCCGGAATTCCGCCGCATCGTCGCCATGGTGCAGAAGGGCGAGCGCGAGGCGAGGATCGCCAAAAAGGAAATGGTCGAGGCGAACCTTCGGCTGGTGATTTCGATCGCCAAGAAATACACCAACCGCGGCCTGCAATTCCTCGATCTCATTCAGGAAGGCAACATCGGCCTCATGAAAGCGGTGGACAAGTTCGAATACCGCCGGGGCTACAAGTTCTCGACCTACGCCACGTGGTGGATCCGGCAGGCGATCACCCGCTCGATCGCCGACCAGGCCCGCACCATCCGCATTCCCGTGCACATGATAGAGACGATCAACAAGATCGTGCGCACGAGCCGCCAGATGATGCACGAAATCGGCCGCGAGCCGACGCCGGAAGAGCTTGCCGAAAAACTCTCGATGCCTTTGGAAAAGGTTCGCAAGGTGATGAAGATCGCCAAGGAGCCGATCTCCCTGGAAACTCCGGTCGGCGACGAAGAGGATTCACACCTCGGCGATTTCATCGAAGACAAAAATGCCATCCTGCCCATCGACGCCGCCATCCAGGCCAACCTGCGCGAAACCACAACCCGCGTGCTTGCGAGCCTGACGCCCCGCGAAGAACGCGTGCTCCGCATGCGCTTCGGCATCGGCATGAACACGGATCATACGCTTGAGGAAGTGG
>JAAURV010000210.1 GCA_012032065.1 Hyphomicrobiales bacterium | reverse complement strand
TCCCTGCAGCGACCCAAACTTGGCCTCAAATGCACACCGCTTTCTCTTCGTCGGATGTTGGCATCTCATGACCTTCCGGCATAAGCATAGCCCATGGCCTATGACTATGTAATCGTCGGCGGTGGGTCCGCGGGCTGCGTATTGGCCTCGCGGCTTTCCGAAAAACCCGACAACAAAGTCCTCCTGCTCGAAGCAGGCGGCGGAGACTGGCATCCGCTTTACAAGTGGCCCGCCGGCTTCGCCAAGATGACCAAGGGCTTGGGAAGCTGGGGTTACGAAACCGTTCCCCAGAAGCACATGAACGGCCGCGTGCTGCGCTTCACCCAGGCCAAGGTCATTGGCGGCGGTTCCACCATCAATGCTCAGATCTACATTCGCGGCAACAAACACGATTATGACGAGTGGCGGCAGCTTGGATGCGAGGGCTGGAGCTATGAGGACGTGCTGCCCTATTTCAGAAAGGCCGAGCACAATAGCCGGGGGGAGAACGCGTATCACGGGCGAGGCGGGCCGCAGGCAGTGTCCGATCCCGCGGCGCCATTGCCGATCTGCGAGGCCTTTTTCGCCGCCGCCGGAGAAGCGGGCATTCCCCGCAATCCCGATTTCAACGGCGAGCTACAGGACGGCATCGGCCACTATCAACTGACCCAGCGCAATGCCAGGCGCTGTTCCGTCGTCACCGGTTATCTCAATTCATCCGTGAGACGGCGTGGCAATCTCGTGGTTTGGAAGAATTGCACGGTGAACCGCATTGTCATCGACAAGGGGCGCGCCGTTGGCGTCGAAATCGACAATGCCGATGGCAAGAGCGTCGTCAGCGCCGAACGCGAGGTCATCGTTTCGTCGGGCACCTTCGGCTCGCCGAAACTCCTCATGCTCTCCGGCATCGGCCCCGCCGATCATCTCCGCTCGGTGGGGATCGATGTGGCGCATGATCTGCAGGGTGTCGGCGGAAATCTTCAGGACCACATCGACATCTTCGTCATCTGCGAATGCACCGGCGATCACACTTACGACAAATATGCGAAGCCCCATTGGGCGGCGGTGGCCGGTCTCCGTTACCTTTTGACGAAGAAAGGTCCGCTCGCCTCAAGCCTCTTCGAAACCGGCGGCTTCTGGTACGCGGACGAAAACGCCCGCTCCGCCGACATCCAGTTTCATCTGGGCTTGGGGTCGGGCATCGAAGCGGGTGTCGCCAAGATGGAAACGCCGGCGTCACGCTCAATTCGGCCCACATGCGCCCGCGCTCGCGCGGCACGCTGCGGCTTGCCTCCGCCGATCCCGCGGCAGCGCCGTTGATCGATCCCAATTATTGGGCCGACCCTTACGACCGCGAAATGTCGATCCGCGGTTTCAAGCTGGCGCGTGAAATCATGAGCCAGAAAGCGCTGAAGCCATTCGTCAAGGCCGAGTGCCTTCCGGGCCCGGATGTGAAAACCGGCGATGAGATATTCGCGTATGGCTGCAAGCACGCAAAAACCGATCATCACCCGGTTGGAACCTGCAAAATGGGTCACGATGCAATGGCTGTGGTAACGCCCGATCTCAAACTGCGCGGCATCGAAGGACTACGTGTCTGCGATGCCTCGATCATGCCGCGCGTGACCACCGGCAACACCAACGCACCCGCCATCATGATCGGCGAGAAGTGCGCCGATCTGATTATGAAGAGCGGTTAGCCTCGCGCCCGCTCCAATTCCTTCCGGTGCCAATTCCACGCCGTGGCGACCGTCTGCTGCAGATCGAAATTCCCCGCGCGCCAGTTCAGCACCTGCGCTGCCTTCGATGGATCGGCGACAAGCATGGCGGGATCGCCGTCGCGGCGCGGGCCATGTTTGAGGGGGATCGGTTTTCCGGCGACTTTCTCTGCGGCAGCGATCACTTCCGCCACCGACGCGCCATGGCCCGTGCCGAGATTGAAACAATCGGAGGCACCGCCATCCATGAGATAGCGTGCCGCCTGGATGTGCGCATCCGCCAAGTCATTCACATGGATGTAATCGCGGATGCAGGTACCATCAGGCGTCGGATAGTCTCGCCCGAACACCTCGATATGCGAAATCTCGCCCGTTGCCGCCATCAGGATGCGCGGAATGAGATGCGGCTCGGGATCGTGACGCTCTCCGATCTCGCCATCGGGATCGCAGCCCGAGGCATTGAAGTAACGGAGCGCCACCGTCTTGATGCCGTAGGCCACGCCGAAATCGGCGCAGAGCTGCTCCATCATCAGCTTCGATGCGCCGTAAGGATTGATCGGCCGTTGCGGTGTATCCTCGCCGATCGGCTGGCGGTCGGGCTGGCCATAGGTGGCGCAGGTGGACGACACGATGATGTTGCGGGTTTCCGTCCGCCGCATGGCTTCGAGCAGCGAGAGCGTGCCGCCGGCATTGTTGCGATAATAGAGCCCGGGGTTCGAAACCGACTCGCCCACATAAGCGAATGCCGCGAAGTGAATGATCGCATCCGGTTTGAACCAGCGCAGCGTCTCGCGCACCAGCGCCGTGTCATGGAGATCGCCTTCAACCAGCGGCCCCCAGCGCACGAAATCGCGATGCCCGCGCGAGAGATTGTCGAAGACGGCGACTTCAAACCCTTGCCGCGATAGCCGCTTGGCCGTGTGGCTGCCGATATAGCCAGCGCCGCCGGTGACGAGAATGCGTGTCATGCCGCGGGTTGTATCAGCGCTCGCGGAAGTAGCCAATGGTCCGCTCAAGACCCTCGCGCAGATCAATCCTGGGCTCCCAGCCCAGTTGCTCGCGCGCGCGGGAAATGTCCGGACGGCGCTGCATTGGATCGTCTGTGGGAAGTGGGCGGGTCACGAGTTCCGACTTGGAACCCGTCATTTCGATGACGATCTCGGCCAGCTCGCGAACCGTGAACTCATCCGGATTGCCGAGATTGATTGGTCCGGCGATCTCCGCGCCGCCCTCCATGAGACGCAGAAAACCATCGATCAGATCGTCGACATAACTAAATGACCGCGTCTGCTTGCCATCGCCATAGATGGTGATCGGCTCGCCGCGCAAAGCCTGCACGATGAAATTCGAAACCACGCGGCCATCGTCCGGGTTCATCCGCGGGCCATAGGTGTTGAAAATGCGCGCCACCCGTACGTCCACGCCAAACTGCCGCTGGTAGTCGAAGCACAGCGTTTCCGCGATCCGCTTGCCTTCGTCGTAACAGGCGCGGGGTCCAATCGGATTGACGTTGCCGCGGTAGTCCTCGCGCTGCGGATGTTCGACAGGATCGCCATAAACCTCCGATGTCGAGGCCTGGAAAAAACGCGCGCCAGTGCGCCGCGCCAGATCGAGCATATTGTCGGCGCCGAGAAAACTGGTTCGCGCGGTGCGCACCGGATCGTGCTGATAGTGCGGCGGCGATGCCGGGCAGGCGAGATTGTAGATGCGGTCGAACTTGCCTTCATAGGCGTGCACCACATCGTGCACCTGAAACGAGACGTGCCGGTTACCCTTGAGATGTGAGAGATTTGCGCGCGATCCGGTTTGCAGATTGTCGATGGCCGTGACCTCATGGCCCAACTCGACCAGCCTGTCGCAAAGATGCGAACCGAGAAATCCTGCGCCGCCTGTAACGAGAATACGCATGTGCTAATGCCGTGATACAACCCGGTCGCGGCCGAGCGACACATAGTCGATGCCGATCGAGTTGGCTTGCGAGAGCGAAAATACATTGCGCAGGTCGATGAGCAAGGGCTTCGCCATCGACTTCGACAGCGACCGCCAGTCGGCCTTGCGGAACTCGTCCCATTCCGTCAACAGCACCGCCGCATCCGCTCCCTTCAATGCCTCTTCCAAACTAGCGGCATAGCGCACGGTTCCATTTCCGATCTGGTCCTTCGCATTCTCGGCTGCAACCGGATCGTAGGCGGTGATCGCCGCACCCTCGCGCCGCATCACCGGAACGATGGTGAGGGCAGGTGAGTCGCGCACATCGTCGGTTTTCGCCTTGAATGCAAGTCCCAGCACGGCAATCTTCTTTCCGGTCACGCTGCCACCCAGTGCATCGCGGATCTTATTGTACATGAAATGCTTGTGCCGGTTGTTAACCCGCACGACGGTCTCAACGATCTCGACCGGGCTGTGAAAGTCGTTCGCGGTCTTGATCAGCGCCAAAGTATCCTTCGGAAAACACGATCCGCCATAACCAGGGCCGGCCTTCAGGAATTTGTCGCCGATCCGCTTATCGAGGCCAATGCCAAGCGCCAGTTCGTCCACGTCCGCCCCGATCTTCTCGCAAAGCCGCGACAGCTCGTTGATGAAGCTGATCTTGGTGGCGAGGAAGGCGTTCGCCGCATATTTGATAAGCTCGGCGGTCTCAACCGTCGTCGTGACAACCAGCGGCCGCCCCTGCCTGGTTAGCGGTCGATAGAGTTCTTCGAGCATTCCACGCGCGCGTTCCGAGCGGCTGCCCGCAATGATCCGGTCCGGCGCCATGAAGTCTTCGATGGCGCAGCCTTCGCGCAGGAACTCGGGGTTCGAGGCAACCGCGACCCGTTCGTCACCCAGATGCCGCCCGGCAATGCGCGCCACTTCGCGGCTCGTTCCCACAGGCACCGTGGACTTGGTGACGAACACCGAGAAACTGTCATTGTTGCCATGCTGGGAGGCAATCGTCTTGGCGGTCTCGTCCGCAGCTTGATAAACGTAGCTCAAATCGGCGCCGCCATCCTCGGCGCGCGCGGGCGTTCCAACCGCGATGAAGTAGAAGTTCGGGCGGCTCGATACAGCTTCATGGATGTCGGCCGAGAATGACAAGCGGCCATCGCGCCGGTTGGTGGCGATCAACTCCTTGAGACCCGGCTCGTAGATCGGCACATCGCCGGCCAGAAGCCTCGCAATCTTGGCCTCGTCCTTGTCCACGCAAACCACGTCATGGCCGATTTCGGCAAAGCAGGTGCCGGTCACCAGCCCAACGTAACCGCTGCCAATCATACACACACGCATCATCCGCCTCCGCCCTGAAACGGGACAACCCAATTAACCAGAGGGCGAGTTGCAGCATCCGTGCCAAACCGGGACGTTTACCGTGCAAATTGTGACCATTCCCACAGACCGGTGCAGGGGTGTGGATTATCGCATGGCGAGTGTTATGGTCCTTGGAGTTGAGTTGGATGGACGATTCATGGGTAACGCGAAACAGGTCGGACGGCGTGGAGTTTGGGAGTTGCCGATGAGCGTCTGGCGTGCACTTGCCGCGGTGTCCATTGAACGCAAACTGCGTCCCAAGGAAATCCTGTTCCACGCCGGGGACTTTGGCGATGGCTGCTACGTGGTCCGCGAAGGGGCCGTGAAAGCCACGATTCTGTCAAAGGACGGCCAGGAGCGCCTGCTGGCGGTGCTGGGCCCTGGGGCCATGATCGGCGAAATGTCCTTGGTCGACGACGAGCCGCGCTCGGCAACAGTATCCGCCATCCGGGACTGCCGGCTGGTGCATCTCCGCAAACAGGCTTTCTTCTCCATTGCCGACCAGAATCCGGCAATCTACCGCCACGCCATGCGGCTCCTGGCGCAGCGGCTTCGCGGAACCAACGAATCGGTTCTGGCGCAAGGCTCGATGTCCGCCGCCGGCCGCGTTGCCTTGGCTTTCATGTCGCTTGCGGGCGGCTTGGGTGACGGCTCGCAAACTGGCCGCATCGTTCTGGGCCATCGCGTGACCCAGACGGACATCGCCAACATGGCGGGTGTCGCGCGCGAAAACGCCAGCCGCGCCATCAACGACATGCTGAGGAGCGGCATCCTCAGCCGCGAGCGCGGCCACTACGTGATCGAGAAACCGGATAGGCTTCACGCTCTGACGGACGAATGACTTTCGAGCAGCCGCTCGGTCAAAAGCGGCATCGCG
>JAAURV010000008.1 GCA_012032065.1 Hyphomicrobiales bacterium | reverse complement strand
CGTAGCGGATGTGCCGAAACATTTGCCTGCTGCATCGCCTCGCTGGGCGATTCCTTGCCCTCGGCATAGGTGTAGGCAACACTCGCGCCTCGGGACAACAACGCATCGACGGTGGCCCGGCCAATGCCACCGATGCCACCCGTGACCAATACGATACGAGCCGAGAGTGTTCCCTCTTGCGCCATGAAACTCAGAACAGCCCCACGATCTGCCCCTTTTCGTCCAGCCCGATCACCTCCGCCGATGGCGTCTTCGGAAGCCCCGGCATGGTCATGATGTCTCCGCAGATCACCACGATGAACTCGGCGCCCGCCGAGAGCCTCACCTCGCGGATCGGGACCACGTGATTTGTGGGAGCGCCCTTGAGGTTGGGGTCGGTCGAGAACGAGTATTGCGTCTTCGCCATGCAGATCGGGAATTTGCCGTAGCCCTGCGATTCGAAGGCGCGCAGCTGGTCGCGCACCGCCTTGTCGGCCACGATGTCGTCGGCGCGGTAGATTTCGCGGGCGATGGTGCGCACCTTGTCCCACAGCGTCAGGCTGTCGTCGTAGATCGGCTTGAACTGCGCCATGTCCTTGTCGGCAAGCTCCGCCACATGTTTCGCCAGCGCTTCCGTGCCCTTGCCGCCTTCGGCCCAGTGCGTGCACTTGAAAGCCTCGACGCCATGGCTCTTGCAGTACTCGCGCACCGCGTCCACTTCCGCGTCTGTATCGGAGATGAAGTGGTTGATCGCCACGGCGATCGGCACGCCGAACTTCTTCACGTTTTCGATATGGCGGCCCAGATTGGCGAGGCCTTTCTTCAGCGCCTCGACATTTTCCTTCTTCAGTTCCTCCTTGGCCGCGCCGCCATGCATCTTCAATGCGCGGACGGTCGCCACGATCACTGTCGCGGCGGGGCGTGAGGCCCGCCTTGCGGCACTTGATGTCGAAGAATTTCTCTGCTCCGAGGTCCGCGCCGAAACCCGCTTCGGTGACCACATAGTCAGCCAGTTTCATCGCTGATTTCGTCGCCATAACCGAGTTGCAGCCATGCGCGATATTGGCGAATGGCCCGCCATGCACGAAGGCCGGATTGTTCTCGAGCGTCTGCACCAGGTTCGGCATCAGCGCGTCTCTGAGCAATACCGTCATGGCGCCCGGAGCTTTGATGTCCTTGGCCAGCACCTGTCCCTTGTCGCGCTTCTGCGCCACCACGATCTGGCCGATGCGGCGTTCGAGATCTTCGATCGAGGTCGAAAGGCAGAGGATTGCCATAATCTCGGAGGCAACGGTGATGTCGAATCCAGCCTCGCGCGGATAACCGTTGGCAACGCCGCCAAGCGAGCACACGATATCGCGGAGCGCCCGGTCGTTCATGTCCATCACCCGCCGCCACGCGACGCGACGTGAGTCGATACCTTGCTCGTTGCCCCAATAGATGTGGTTGTCGATCATCGCCGAGAGCAGATTGTGCGCCGAGGTGATGGCGTGGAAATCGCCGGTGAAATGCAAATTGATGTCTTCCATCGGCACGATCTGGGCATAACCGCCGCCCGCCGCGCCGCCCTTCATGCCGAAGCAAGGCCCAAGCGAAGGCTCGCGCAACGCCACCATCGCCTTCTTGCCGATGCGGTTGAGGCCATCGCCAAGGCCAACAGTCGTCGTGGTTTTACCTTCGCCGGCGGGCGTCGGGTTGATCGCCGTCACCAGAATGAGCTTGCCGTCTTTCCTGTCCTTGAGGCCATCAATGTAGTCGAGCGACACCTTGGCCTTGGTGTGGCCATAGGGAATGAGATGATCGGCCGGAATTCCCAGGCCCTTGCCGATCTCCATGATCGGCTTCATCTTGGCTTCGCGGGCGATCTCGATATCGCTCTTGACGGTGGTCATGGCGTTACTCCTGAGGGTGGCAATGGGGTCTGCTGATAGGTTGCCGGTTTCGATGCAGCAAGTGTGACGGATGGCTTTATTGCAAGAACTATCGTCGCCGCGACGCACCGCTTGCGACATGATGAGAAGGGAATCTGCCGCCCATGCGGAACTTTGAACGGCCGAGCCGGTCCTGCGCGGTGGCGGCGAACGCCATGGCCGCAACTTCGTCGCCGCCGGCAACGCTGGCCGCGATCGAGATCCTGAAGACAGGCGGCAATGCCGTGGATGCCGCCATCGCGGCAAGTGCGGTCCTCTGTGTCGCCGAGCCGCACATGACCGGGATCGGCGGCGATTGCTTCGCGTTGATTGGCTTGCCGGATGGCAAGGTCCATGGCCTGAACGGGTCTGGACGTTCCGCCATGGCGGCAACTCCGGAATGGCTCGCCGCATCAGGACTCTCTGGCATCGGCCCCCGCTCCATCCACGCCGTCACCGTTCCCGGAGCAATCGATGCCTGGTCATGCCTGCTCGAGCGCTTCGGCAGCATGACACTTGGTCAGGCATTCGCGCCCGCTATCGTGCTGGCGGAGAAAGGCCTGCCCACCGGGCCTCGTACGGCATTCGACTGGCAATTCGAGGTGGATGTACTGGTGGCGAATGAAGGCGGCCGCGGCACTACCTTAGGGATGGCCGGGCGCCTCAAGCCGGTGAGTCCATGTCCTTCCCTGCCCTTGCCCGCACCTTGCGGACGATTGCCGAGGGCGGCCGGGATGCCTTCTACACGGGGCCGCTAGCCAAGGACATGGTCGCATGCCTTAAGAAGCACGGCAGCCTTCTTACCTTGGAAGACTTCGCCGCAACTGGGTCATCCTGGGTCGAACCGATCTCCACCGACTTCGCCGGAACCGAAGTGCTGGAACTCCCGCCCAATGGCCAAGGCCTCACCGTTCTCATCGCTCTCAACATCCTCAATCACTTCGGCCTCAAATCGCTCGATCCTAACGGCAGCGCCCGCCGCCATATCGAAATCGAAGCCGTCAAGCTCGCCTGGGAACTGCGGAACCGCCATATCGCCGATCCCGATTTCGCGGACATACCGCTTGACCATCTACTGAGCCTCAAGACCTCCGCCAAGCTGGCGGCAATGATAAGCCAGACCTCATGCCTTGATATCCGTGCGGCACTGCCCTCCTCCGATACGGTCTATCTGACCGTGGTCGACCGAAACCGTATGGCCGTCTCCTTCATCAATTCGATTTATTGGAGCTTCGGCTCGGGCCTCGTGACCCCTGAAACCGGCATCGCCTTTCAGAACCGGGGCTCGGGCTTTGTCACCACACCCGGTCATCCCAATTGCATCGGCCCGGCCAAACGGCCGCTCCACACCATCATTCCCGCCATGACCCGCAAGGATGGCCGGATCGGCATGAGTTTCGGCGTCATGGGCGGCAACTACCAGCCCATGGGCCATGTCACCGTTCTGGCAAACCGGCTGATCTACGGCATGGACCCGCAGGAGGCCTTGGACTTCCCCCGCTGCTCGCCGGAGAGCGGGAATATCCGATGCGAAAGTACCATACCGCCTGAAGTGCTCCGCGACCTCGCTGCCCTCGGCCACGGCATCGTCCCCGCTGACGACCCCTTGGGTGGGGGTCAAATCATTGATCTTTCATATCAAAATGGCATTCTCTGGGGTGGTTCCGATCCACGCAAGGATGGTTTCGCGCTGGGCTTCTGAGCTCAATATTGGCGAAAGACTTTTTGCAGTTATTTACGATTGCTGGCGTAAGGTCGCCTAGCCGCGAATCGGGACCGCGGCTAATCAACTCATTCCCGGAATGCTCTGGAGGCCACTTGAGCGACCCGCAGTCCTTAGCCCCGTTCTCGTTCGACGTTGCCGGAAACGAAGCGTCGCAGTCAGTTCCCGGCGATGCGCCCCTTGATGGCCTGACGCGGGTCACCGAAACTGCTAGCCTTGACCGCATCCGCCGCTCCATCGAAGCCGTCGGCGAAGCCGCCTATCACTGGGTCGTCGAAACCGACCAAATTTTCTGGAGCTCCAACGTCGTAGAAGTTCTCGGCTGCGAGCCCGACGCCGTCAAATCCGGCCGGGCCTATGCCAATCTTCTCGACACCGACAATTTCACCAGCCGCTACGACACCGTGATGCGCGCCCAGACCAGCGACGACGGCGGCGGCGTTCCCTTTCAGATCGAGTATCTCTTCCGCCCCGATGGCCGCACCGGCAGACGTGCGGTGTGGCTCGAAGACAACGGCAAGTGGTTCGGCGGCAAGAACGGCAGGCCGGCCGAAGTGTTCGGCACCGTGCGCCGCATCGACGAACGTCACAAGCGCGACCAGCATCTGAGTTTCCTCGGCAACTGCGATCCCTTGACCGGCATGATGAACCGCGGCCGCATGGCGGAAGCCCTGGGCGAAGCCATGTCGGTGGCCGAACGCGAACATCGCTCTTGCGCGCTGGTTCTCGCCGCGATCAACAATCTCTCCGTGGTCAACGAAGCCTACGGCTTCGAAGTGGCCGACGAAGTCATCGTCGCCATGGGCAGGAGACTCCGCCAGATCGTGCGCACGGGTGACGCCATCGCGCGTTATTCCGGCAGCAAGTTCGGCATCATTTTGAACAGTTGCAGCGACGACGAATTGATGGTCGCCGCCGAACGTTTCCTGGGTGCGCGCGCGAAAGCGTCATCGAAACCGAACGCGGCCCCGTCTGGGCGATGCTGTCTCTCGGCGCGCTCATCCTGCCGCGCCATGCGCCCGACGCGGAAACCGCAATGGCGCGCGCGGAAGAGGCTCTGACCGAAGCCAAGCGCCTGCCCTCCGACGGATACATTGTCTACAAGCCCTCCCAGCTTCGCGCCTCGGAGCGTAGCCTCAATGCCCGCTGCGCCACCGAGATCGTGCGCTGCCTGAAGGAAGACCGTTTCCGCCTCGCCTTCCAGCCCATGGTCGAGGCCAAGACCGGCCAGGTCATCATGCACGAAGCGCTGCTCCGCATGGGCGACGAAGTAACCGGCGAAATGATCGCCGCGGCGCATCTCATTCCCGTGGCAGAGAAGCTGGGCCTCGTGCGGCTCATTGACCGCGCCGTAGTGCAAATGGCGATTGCAACGCTGCACAACTATCCGCAGGCAAGCCTGTCGCTCAACGTCTCGGGCACGACCGCGACCGATCCCCGCTGGTTTGGCCAATTGATCGACATCATCGCGCCCAACCGCGATGTCACCAAGCGCTTGACCATCGAAATCACCGAAACCGTAGCACTCAGCGAAATGGCGGAAACCATCCGCTTCGTCGAGAACCTGCGCGAACTTGGATGCGGCGTGGCCATCGATGACTTCGGCGCGGGCTTCACGTCGTTCCGCAATCTGCGCGATCTGCCGGTCAACATCATCAAGATCGATGGCAGTTTCTGCCGTAACTTGAAGCAGGATTCCGACAATCAGTATTTGTCCGTTCGATGATCGAACTGGCGCGCAAGTTCAACCTGCAGACCGTCGCCGAATGGGTGGAAACGCCCGAGGACGCCGAACTCCTCACCCAGTGGAACGTTGACTATCTGCAAGGCAATCTCTTCGGCGAAGCCAGTGTCATTCCACCTTGGGATGCCGCACCCGCAAGTGCCGGCACCGCCGTTTCGATCGTGACGCAGGAAGCGCCGGCCCCCGACCTGTTGCAAGTCGAGGCAGCGCCGGAACCGGTTCTGGCCGAGTTGGAGCCCGCGCCCCATCCCGCGGAAGCCGCCGAAATCGATGTCGACGTCAGCATCGACTACGACCTGTCGCGTCTCCGCGCCGCCATCGCGGCGCTCGATTCCGGCTTCAATGGGAAGAAGAACGATGAAGCGGCGGAGCCCAGCTACGCCGATCTCGTCGCCCCCATGCGCCAGGCGAGCTGAGCGTCCGGATCACTGCCGAACCTCAATTTCCGTTCACATTCTTGTGCGCGCAACGTAGCGCAACTTCGTCTCGAAACGGGCCGTTCCTGTCAGCGTCGATAAACCCTGAGACAAAGGAGCACTCATGTTCAGGACATCCCTTCTCGCAACAGCTCTCGTTGCGACGCTCGCCACCGCGGCTTCCGCCGAAAATCCGATGGTTGGCGGCGCCGCCATGTTCGAAGAGAAAAACATCGTCGAAAACGCGATGAACTCGAAGGATCACACCACCCTCGTTGCCGCGGTCAAGGCGGCAGGCCTCGTCGAAACGTTGCAGGGCGCCGGCCCCTTCACCGTCTTCGCACCGACGAACGATGCCTTCGCGGCACTTCCCGCTGGCACGGTCGATAAGCTGCTCGAACCCGGCATGAAGGATCAACTCACCAAGGTGCTGACCTGCCACGTCGTTTCGGCGAACGCCATGTCCGACGCCATCAACAAGATGGTGATGGACGACGGCGGCATGCACAAGGTGAAGACCGTTGGCGGCTGCGAGTTCACCGCCAAGGCCGACGGTGGCAAGATCATGATCATGGACGAGAATGGCGGTATGGCCACCGTCACCATCGCCGACGTGAAGCAGTCGAACGGCGTCATTCACGTCATCGACAAGGTGCTTCTGCCGAAGATGTGACTCATAACGCGCCGCATGTGAAGTGCTGCGCCACACATTCTTGGTGATCGTAAACTACATTATCGCCAAGCAAAGTACGCGAGACTCCGCCTCCATGGACCTCGCGTACCTAACATCAGGAGTGAAGAATGAGATTAGACCGCCGCCAGTTTCTTCTCGCGACCGCGAGCCTCTTGTCCGCACCCGCCGCCATGGCCGAGGATGCCCAGGAAGTCTTCGAGATCGTCAAGACCGACGCCGAGTGGAAAGCGCAGCTCAGCGAGGCGCGGTATCTGGTGCTGCGCAAGGAAGACACCGAGCGCAAATTCACCAGCGAGTTGCTGAACGAGAAGCGCGCGGGAAACTATCACTGCGCCGGCTGCGATCTCGCCGTCTATTCGTCCGCCGCGAAATATGACTCCGGCACCGGCTGGCCAAGCTTCTTCGAGCCGCTTCCCGATGCCGTGCGCACCAAGCCTGACGACGGCTGGTTCGTGACCCGCACCGAAGTCCACTGCCGCCGCTGCGGCGGCCATTTCGGCCACATCTTCGACGACGGGCCCCCGCCCACCGGCAAACGTCATTGCTTGAATGGCTTGGCGCTGACGTTCAAGCCAACGGCGGCTTAGAGGTTTTCAGTTCTTCGCCAGCGTGTCGATCTTCTGTTGCATCGCCGAAAGCTGGTCTTTCAGCGCCTGAAGATCGTCCTTGCTGGGCGATGCCGCCGAGGGCGGCGCGGGACGCGTGCTTGGCGGCGGCGCACCTGGCATTGCGGCGGCGAACGGATTGAACATCCGCATCGCATCGCTGAACATCGCCATGTTGCGTTTGGTCTGCTCCTCGACCGCCTTGATCGGATCGCTGCCCCACGCATCCATCATCTGCTGGCGGAACTTGTCTTGGTCCTTGGTAAGCGTTTGCAGCGAGAAATCGAGATAGCTCGGAATGAACGCCTGCATGTTGTCGCCATAGAAGCGGATAAGCTGGCGCAGGAAATTGATTGGCAGCAGGTTGGTGCCCTTGTTCTCTTCCTCGAAGATGATCTGGGTCAGAACCGAGCGGGTGATATCCTCTCCCGACTTGGCGTCATAGACCACGAAATCCGTGCCGGATTTCACCATGGCGGCCAGATCGTCGAGGGTCACATAGGTGCTGGTGGCGGTGTTGTAGAGACGCCGGTTTGCATATTTCTTGATGACAACCGCGTTCTGGGCTGCCGTGGTCTCGTCGTTCAACGCCTTTACTCCTGCCGTACCGCCTAGCGCATAACGCGCTCAAGTGGAATCGCTTGAGCGTTCAGTTATGCGCCAGATTCAAAATGCTAGAGCAACTTATCGGCGGTCGAATGACCGCCGGTTGCTCTAGTCCTGAAAATCTGCTCCCCGCAGTGCACAATTGCAAGTGCAAAAAAGATGAGCCCTCTTCCCTGCGAAGGCTTTTGCAGTGCATGAAAGCTGCTAAGAGAGGTCAACAAATCCCGTCTACAGGAGGCTCCCGCCATGTCCGATATCGTCATCGCCGCCGCCACCCGCACCCCCGTCGGATCATTTAATGGCGCGCTTTCGAGCCTTGCCGCATCGGCGCTCGGCAGCATCGTGCTGAAAGCGGCCATGGAGCGCGCCAAGCTCGAGCCGGGCGAAGTGGACGAGGTTATCCTTGGACAGATCCTCACCGCAGGCCAAGGGCAGAACCCGGCCCGTCAGGCTTCGATCAACGCTGGAATCCCGAAGGAAAGTCCGGCCTGGGGCATGAACCAGCTCTGCGGCTCGGGCCTCCGCGCGGTGGCGCTCGGCATGCAGCAGATCGCGAGTGGAGACGCCAAGATCGTCGCCGCCGGTGGACAGGAATCCATGAGCAAGGCCCCACACGTGGCGCATCTGCGCGATGGCGTGAAGATGGGTGACTGGCAGCTAGTCGACACCATGATCCGGGACGGCCTTTGGGACGCCTTCAATGGCTATCACATGGGCAACACCGCCGAAAATGTCGCCCGCCAGTGGCAGATCACCCGCGACACCCAGGATGCCTTTGCGGTCGCCTCCCAGAACAAGGCGGAACAAGCGCAGGCTGCGGGCAAGTTCAAGGACGAGATCACGCCCGTCACCATTTCTGGCCGCAAGGGTGATGTGGTGGTTTCGGATGACGAATACATCAAAAAGGGCGTGACGCTGGAGTCCGTCGCCAAGTTGAAGTCGGCCTTCCAGAAGGACGGCACCGTGACGGCCGCCAATGCATCGGGCATCAATGATGGCGCCGCGGTCGCGATTCTGATGACGGCGAAAGAAGCCGAAAAACGCGGGCTGACGCCGCTCGCTCGCATCGCCTCATGGGCAAGCGTCGGCGTCGATCCCGCCATCATGGGAACCGGCCCCATCCCGGCGTCCCGCGCGGCGCTGAAGAAAGCCGGCTGGAAGGTCGAGGATCTCGACCTCGTCGAAGCCAACGAGGCCTTCGCCGCGCAAGCCTGCGCCGTCAACAAGGACATGGGCTGGAATCCGGACATCGTGAACGTAAACGGCGGCGCCATCGCTATCGGCCATCCGGTCGGCGCGAGCGGAGCCCGCGTCCTCAACACCCTGCTCTTCGAAATGCAGCGCCGCGGTTCGAAGAAGGGCCTCGCCACCCTCTGCATTGGCGGCGGCATGGGTGTTGCGATGTGTGTGGAAAGATAAGGGCAAGTTCCGTCATTCTGGATTTTGCCTGATTGACGGACTGGCATAGTGTTGCGAATTCGATTGGGGAGGTAAACATGGCACGAGTGGCAGTCGTCACCGGCGGATCGCGCGGCATTGGCGCGGCAATTTCCAAGGCATTGAAAGCAGCGGGATACACGGTCGCTGCCAACTATGCCGGCAATGACGAAGCCGCCGCCGCCTTTAAGGCGGAAACCGGCATTCCGGTCTATAAATGGGATGTGTCGAACTACGACGCCTGCGTTGCGGGCCTCAAGCAGGTCGAAACCGATCTCGGCCCGGTCGAGATTCTGGTGAACAACGCCGGCATCACCCGCGACGCGATGTTCCACAAAATGACGCCGCAGCAGTGGAACGAGGTGATCAACACCAACCTGAACTCGCTGTTCAACATGACTCAGCCCATTTGGGGCGGCATGCGCGACCGTAAGTTCGGCCGCGTGATCTGCATCTCCTCGATCAACGGCCAGAAGGGCCAGATGGGCCAGGCCAATTATTCCGCCGCCAAGGCAGGCGACATCGGCTTCGTCAAGGCGCTGGCCCAGGAGGCGCGCGCGCCAAGATCACCGTCAACGCCATCTGCCCCGGCTACATCGCCACCGAAATGGTGAAGAAAATCGATCCCGCCGTGATCGAGAAATCGATCCTGCCTTACATTCCCGTGGGCCGCCTCGGCGAACCGGAAGAGATTGCCCGCGCCGTGGTGTTCCTCGCCTCCGACGATGCCGGCTTCATCACCGGCTCGACGCTATCGGCGAATGGCGGCCAAGCGATGATCTAGCTTCACTCTCGGGTGGAACTCAAAGCTCACGATCTGACTTGCGAACGGGGAGGACGAATTGTGTTCCGCGGCATTTCATTTTCCGTCGAAGCCGGGAACCTGTTGCAGCTCGTTGGCCCCAACGGATCGGGGAAGTCCACTTTGCTGCGCTTGATCGCCGGTCTCTGCGACATTGCCGATGGATCGCTTGCCCTCGATGGCGGGCATGAGGAACTGTCCATCGGCCAGCAATGCCACTACGCGGCCCATCAGGACGCGATCAAACCGGCGCTGACCGTCGTCGAAAACCTGCGTTTCTGGAGCGGCTTCCTCGGCGGCGGAAATGTTGATGGCGCACTTGCCGCTTTCGACCTGAAGCGTCTTGAAACTTTTCCCGCGGCACTTCTCTCCGCTGGTCAGCGCCACCGCTTGTCGCTTTCGAGGCTTGCACTTTTGCCGCGCCCGATCTGGCTGCTCGACGAACCCACCGTCGGCCTCGACTCGGCATCTCTCGAAAAACTTTGGGCCCTGATCCGCGATCATCTCGTAAAGGGCGGCCTCGCGATTGCTGCGACTCATGTGCCTCTCCCCTTCCCTGGCACAGAGAAACTGGACCTTGGCGTCGAGGCCGCCGCATGAGCATACTCTGGGCGCTCATCCGCCGCGATCTAACTTTGGCGATCCGCCAGGGCGGCGGTGTCGGAACGGCGCTCGGCTTCTTCCTCACCTTCGTGGTTCTTTTGCCATTAGGCCTCGGTCCCGATCAGGCGTTGCTACAACGCCTGGCGCCCGGAGCGCTCTGGGTCGCGCTTCTCCTCTCCGTACTGCTCTCGGCGAGCACCCTTTTCCAGCAGGACTACGAGGACGGCTCCCTCGATGTGATGGCATTGGGCGCGGCCCCTCTCGAACTGGTGGCGCTTGCGAAATCGGCAGCGCATTGGCTCTCGGCCGGATTGCCGCTCGCCATCGCAGCGCCCCTGCTCGGCTTCCTGCTCAATCTGAACCCGGCGGGAATCTGGCCGCTCGCCATTTCCATGATCACTGGTTCGCTGGCGCTGTCGCTCATTGCCTCGATTGGCGCAGCGGTAACGGTTGGTCTACGCCGGGGCGGGCTTCTGGTATCGCTGCTCGTCTTGCCGCTCTATGTGCCCGTGCTCATCTTCGGCGTATCCGCCAGTGCCGGCGGCCCACAAATTGCCACAGCGGCGCTCTTGATCCTGCTGGCGCTGGCGCTCGTTAGCCTGGTGCTGGCGCCGCTTGCCGCCGCCGCGGCATTGAGGGCCTACCTCAAATAGGGAATCGCAACTAGAACACAGCCATGCAGCAATTCGCCAACCCGGCCCGCTTCCTCGCCCTCGCCAACCGCATCCTGCCTTTCATTTGGGTGGCGGCGATCGTCGCTTTCGCCGCCGGACTCTACGGCGCGCTGGCGGCCGCTCCCGCCGATTATCAGCAAGGCGAAACCGTGCGCATCATGTTCGTGCATGTGCCTGCTGCCTGGCTCGCCATGTTCGTCTACGCCGTGATGGCGATATCGAGCGCCATCGCCATCGTCTTCCGCCATCCGCTCGCCGATGCCGCCGCGAAGTGCGCCGCACCCATTGGCGCGGTGTTCTGCTTCCTCGCCCTCGCCACGGGATCGATCTGGGGCAGGCCCATGTGGGGCACGTGGTGGGTCTGGGATGCCAGGCTTACCTCCATGTTCGTGCTGATGCTGCTCTATCTCGGCTACATCGCCGTGTGGCAGGCCATCGACGACCCGCATCGCGCGGCGTTGGTCGCGCGGGTCGTGGCGCTCGCTGGCGCGATCAATCTCCCAATCGTGAAATTCTCCGTCGACTGGTGGAACTCGCTGCATCAGCCGGCCAGCGTACTGCGGATGGACGGTCCCGCCATTCACTCATCGATCCTCTGGCCGCTCCTGGTGATGGCGATTGCCTATACGCTGCTTTTCCTGGCGCTTCACCTCGTCGCCATCCGCGCCGAAATCGGCCAGCGCAAGATCCGCGCACTGAGAATCGCCGCCATCGGTGAGCGCTGATGGATTTTGCCGCCCCGCATATCCCGTTCGTGCTCGCGGCCTACGGCATCAGCGCCTTGGCCATCGTCGCACTCATTGCCGCCACGCTGATGCGCGACCGCAAGACAAGCCGCGAACTGGACGCCATGAAAGATCGCAATCCGTGACCGGCGAAACTCCTCGGCGCAGGTTTCCGCTCGCCGTCATCCCGGTGGCGGTGTTCGCGCTTCTTGCCGTCCTGTTCTGGATCGGTCTCGGCGGCGACCCCAAAAACATCCCCTCCGTCCTCGTCGGCAAACCCATTCCCGCTTTCGAACTTGCGCCGGTCGAAGGCCTGAATGCTCCCGGCTTCTCCGCCGCCGACCTGAAGAAAGGCGAAGTCGCCGTTGTAAACGTCTGGGCCTCATGGTGCGTGCCCTGCCGCGACGAGCACCCCCTGCTTGTGGCGCTCTCGAAGCGGAGCGGCATCAAACTCTACGGCATCAACAACAAGGACGAACCTGAGAACGCGCGGCGTTTCCTCACGACATTGGGCCAGCCTTTCGCCGCGATTGGAGCCGATCGCGATGGCCGCGTTTCCATCGACTGGGGCGTCTACGGTGTCCCCGAAACCTTCATCGTCGATGGCGCGGGCGTCATCCGCTACAAATGGATCGGTCCGCTGACGCCGGAGGCGCTGGCGGGTGTCTTCTCAACCGAAATCGGAAAAGCCAAGCTGCCGCCGGCCAGTGCGGGAAGTTAGCAACAGTTTCTGAAAATTCGTCCGTACGCTGCGGATTATCCCCGCCTGCGCAGCTTCATTTTCTTGGACGGTTTTGCATCTTCCTTGCTCTCGATCTTGTCCATCTCCACCGCGAGCGCCGCGAGACAATCACCGAAGTTCTTGCGGTCGGATGACGGCAACAGCGAAAGCAGCTGCTTGTCGACTTCGTCAGCGCCCGGAGTAGCGGACTTCAGAACCTTCTTCCCCGCCGTTGTCACCTTGATCGCATTGGTGCGCCCATCGTCCTTGGTGCGGCGGCGCTGCAAATAACCTTGCGCCATCAGCCGCGCCACGAGATCGGCCAGCGTGGAACGGTCGATGCCGGTGAGTTTGACAAGTTCCGTCTGGCTCTTGCCGTCATGCGCATCGGCCGCGACAAGGACTGTGAACTGACGATGGGTGAGGCCGGTGTTGCGTGTCTCGTTCATGTAGATGTGATTGGAATATTGCGCGGCCCGCTTGAGAAGATGCGAAAGCGACCGCGAGAGCTGCTTAATCTCTTTGCTGCCCGTCATAGAACCCCTGCTCCTGCTACCGCTTGTACGCCCCGCCGTCCAACCGGTTCCTGGTGCTTCGCTCCCGCCTCTCGAATGGGGCTGGCTACGAAGCCGCGTTTTCCTAGCCTCTCGGTTCCTCAGCGGCAAGCGAAAAGAAGCGCCTGCCGCCTTTGGTCGAATTCATTCGCCCGGGAAACTCACATCAGATAAAATCATCAGCGCACGGATTGCAACCCTTGACAAGCCATGACGGATCGTCCTCTACCGCCCTCTTTCAGCCGCTTGACGCCACCGGGAGACACTCGCGAGCGCGATGTCTGCGGCGCCTGCGGCTTCGTGGACTATGTCAATCCGAAGATCGTGACCGGCTCCATCGTGCGCCATGAAGGCCGCATCCTTCTGTGTCGCCGCGCCATAGATCCGCGCTCGGGTTTCTGGACGCTGCCCGCGGGATACATGGAACTTGACGAAACGGTCGAGGATGCCGCGCGCCGCGAAGCCCACGAGGAAGCCAACGCCGAAATCGTCCTTGAACGGATTTTCGCCGTCTACAGCGTACCCCGCATCAGCCAGGTGCAAGTCATGTTTCTCGCCCATTTGGCGTCGCCTCGCTTCTCTCCGGGAGTGGAGAGCACGGAGGTGCGATTGTTCGATTGGCGCGATATCCCATGGAACGATCTGGCGTTCCCGTCTGTGCGCTGGGCGCTCGAACAATATCGCAGCGTCGAGGGAGTGAGCAATTTTCCGCCTTTCGGCAATCCGGCGTGAACATCAAGAAATCTGTGACCCTCCCCGCGCCCGTCATCCGGACAAGCGGCGTGTGGCTGCCATTACGCCTTCGGCTTCTCTTCGATCATGTTCTTCATCAGGAACGGCGTATTGGCCACCGCGAACAGGAGCGTCAGCGGGATCACGCCGAAGACCTTGAAATTCACCCACATGTCAGTCGAAACAGAGCGCCAGACAATCTCGTTCAAAACAGCAAGTCCCAGGAAGAACAGGCCCCATCGCAGGGTCAATGTCTTCCACGCCTCGCGCGGCATCTTGATGGTCTCGCCCATCACCACCTTGAGATAGACCTTGTCGAAATAGAGTCCGCCCAGAAGTATCGCGCCGAACAGCGCGTTGATCAGCGTCATTTTCACCTTGATGAAGAGATCGCTGTGGAGCCATAAGGTCAGCGCGCCGAAAATGCCGACGAACACCGCGCTGATCAGCGGCACGGCCGCGAATTTGCCGGTAAGCGCCCGCGACACCGCGAGCGAAATGGCGGTCGCCACCATGAACACGCCGGTGCCCCAGAAAATTCCGCCCCACCAGTTGCCCGCGAAGAAAGCCAGCAGCGGCCCCATCTCGATCAGGATTTTCAAACCCGGCTTCATGCGTCCTCCAATCCGGCGATGGCGCGCGAAAAGGCTTCGGCGTCGAAGGGCTGAAGATCGTCGATCTTCTCGCCAACGCCTACGGCATGGATCGGGAGTTTGTATTTCTCCGCGATCGCCACGAGAATGCCGCCGCGAGCAGTGCCATCGAGCTTGGTCATGATGATGCCGGTGACGCCCGCGACCTTGGTGAAGGCTTCGGCCTGCGCGATGGCGTTCTGCCCGGTGGTCGCGTCGAGCACCAGAAGCACCGCGTGCGGCGCATTCTCGTCCAGCTTCTTGATGACGCGCACGACCTTGTCGAGCTCGTCCATAAGATAAATCTTGTTGTGCAGGCGGCCCGCGGTGTCGACAAAGAGAATGTCGGTTCCGTCCGCCACCGCTTCCTTCATCGCGTCGTATGCAAGGCCCGAGGCATCGGAGCCGGTTGGCCGCGACATGGTCCTGGCGCCAATCCGTTGCCCCCAGATCGCAAGCTGTTCGATGGCCGCGGCGCGGAACGTGTCGCAGGCCGCGAACATCACCTTGAAGCCCTCGCCGGACGCAATCGCCCCGAGCTTGCCGATGGTCGTGGTCTTGCCCGATCCGTTCACGCCGACGACAAGGATGACGAAAGGTTTCTCCTCGCCGAAATTGAACGGCACCTCGACGGGCTTCAAAACCTTCGCCACTTCCGAGGCGAGAATGGTCTTCACTTCCTGCGGATCGATTTCCTTGTCGTAGCGGCCGGTGGCGACCGCTTTGATGATGCGCTCGGCAACCGTGAGCCCGAGATCGGCCTGGATCAGAACGTCTTCCAACTCTTGCAGCGTCTCGGCATTGAGCTTGCGCTTGGTGAAAATCGAGGTGATCGACGAGGTGATCGACTTCGACGACTTGGAAAGCCCATCCCGCAGCCGCGAGAACCAGCCTTTCCGCTCCGGCTCCTGCGGTACGGGTTCAGGCTGAGGTTTTGCCACGACGACTGGCGGCGGCGGTACAATTACTTCCGGTTCGGGTTCGACAACCGCGACGGGTTCAGGCTCCGGCTCCGCCGGCGGTGGAGGCGGCGGAGGCGAGGCGGTGGCGGCGGCGCTTCGACTACGACCGGCTCTGCCGGCGGCGGTGGCGGCGTCTCGACAACACTTGGCTTGGCAGGCGGCGGAGGTTCCACCCTTGGAGCAGGTTTGGGTTCCGGCCGCTTTGCTTCCGGCTTCTTGGGTTCCGGCTTCTTTGGCTCCGGTTTTTTCGGCGGCGGTTTTTCCTCTTTCGCGACCGGCTTCGGAGGCTCGGCCTTCCTCTCCGGCTTCCCCTTCCCAACCTCTTTCTTCGGCTCAGGCTTCTTGGCCTCAAGCTTTTTCGGTTCTGGCTTCTTTGGCTCCGGTTTCTTGGGTTCGGGCTTTTTCGGAGCAGGCTTCACCGTGATCTTCGGCGGCGGCTCCTTGGCCTTCGCCTTCGCAGCGGGCTTCTCGACTTTGGGCGGTTCCGGTTTTTTTGGCGGAACTGCTTTCGGCGGTTCTGGCGCCTTCTCAACAATAACCGGCTTCACTGGCTCCGGCGGTGGAGGAGGCGCGGCCTCTTCGACAACAGGTTCCGGCTCCGGCGCCGCTGGCGGCGGGAGGGCGGCTTGTTCTTCGGGTTTTGGCTCCTCCTTGCCGCGGCCGGTAATGCGGTTGAAGAGCTTCTTGAAGAAGCCCGTCATGCGGCAAGGCTCATGTCGAGATGCGAGAACTGCGCGGCAGTCACGCGCGCCTTGATGATCGCACCGGGCGTCATCGCCTGCTGGAATCTGGCCATGGCGAACTGCTCGGTGCGGCCCGTGGACGGCGTTTCGATCAACACCGCGCGGATCGTGCCGATCTGTTGGCTGAGAAACGCGCGCATCCGCGCCTCGCCTTTTTCGCGAAGAGCCGCCGCGCGCCACTTGATCACGTCGCCCGCAATCGCTGGCATGCGCGCCGCCGGCGTACCGGGCCGCGCCGAATAGGGAAATACATGCAGGAACGTGAGTCCGCACTCGTCGACGATGCGCAAGGAGTTTTCAAACATCGCGTCGGTCTCGGTCGGAAAACCAGCGATGATGTCGGCGCCGAACGCCATGTCTTTGCGCTTCGCCCGCAGCGTTTGACAGAACGCTATCGAATGCTCGCGCGAATGACGCCGCTTCATGCGCTTCAGAATCATGTTGTCGCCCGACTGCAGCGAAAGATGCAAATGCGGCATCACACGGGAGTCGCCGGTGATCACATCGATCAGTTCGTCATCGGCTTCAATGGAATCGATTGATGAAATCCGCAGCCGCTTCAAGTCCGGCACGCTCTTCAGGATCGCCGAAAGCAGCGCGCCCAGCTTTGGTTGGCCTTCCAGATCGGCGCCCCAGGAGGTGAGATCGACGCCGGACAGCACCACTTCCTGATGCCCCTCCGCAACCAGCCGTCTCACCTGCTCCACCGCCATCGCGGCGGGAACCGAGCGCGAGTTGCCGCGCCCGAATGGAATAATGCAGAAGGTGCAACGGTGATCGCAGCCGTTCTGCACTTGAACGAAGGCCCGCGTCCGCGCCGTCAGCCGGTCGATCATCGGCGGCTGCGCCTCGCGTACCGTCATGATGTCCGACACGGCGACTCGCGGCAGATTGGTATCGATCCGCCAGCTTGAAGGCCGGAGTTTCTCCTCATTGCCAAGGACTCGCGACACTTCCGGCATTGACTCGAATCTTTCGGTTTCCGTCTGCGCCGCACAGCCGGTCACGATAATCCGCGCCTCCGGCCGCTCCTTCTTCGCCTTGCGGATCGCCTGCCTGGCCTGCCGTGTCGCTTCCGCCGTCACCGCGCAAGTGTTGAAGATGATAGCGTCCTTCAACCCCGCCTTCCCGGCGTGCCCGCGCATGATCTCGGACTCGAAGGTGTTGAGCCTGCAACCAAATGTGATGATGTCAGGCCCCGTCACGAGAGCAGCCCCGGTGGCAGCGTGCCCTCGAAATCGTAGGAAACAGGCCCTGTCATCAGGATGTGCCCGTCGCTGCCACGCACTTCCATGAAGAGATCGCCGCCGGGAAGCGTGATACGGCACTTGTCATCCGCTATCTTCAGCCGAAACGCCGCGGCCATCACCGCGCAGGCGCCGGTTCCGCAGGCCAGCGTCAGCCCGGCGCCACGCTCCCACACCTTGATCGTGATGTGATCCCGCCCATCCACCCGCGCCAGCGTGATATTCGCCCGCTCGGGAAAAAGCGGATGATGCTCGAGCATCGGTCCCACCTTGGAGAGATCGACAACATCGAGATCTTTCACCCAGAAAATGCAATGCGGATTGCCCACATTCACCACCGAAGGCGAATGGATAAGCGGTGCATCGATCGGCCCCACCTGCAATTCGATATGGCGCGTATCGGCAAAAGGCTCCGACAGCGGTATCTCCTGCCAGCCAAAGCGCGGCTTGCCGTTGTCGACGGTGACCAGTTTCTCGCCCGACTTGCGCGCCTCCAGAAATCCGCCAAGCGTATCGATGGTGGCGACCTTCTTGCCCGCTTCCTCGAAGATCAAATCCGCGATGCAGCGCGAAGCATTGCCGCAACTCTCCACCTCGAAGCCCTCGTTGTTCCAGATGCGCATCTTCACATCCGCGACGGGTGACTTCTCCAGCACGATCACTTGATCGCAGCCGATGCCGGTTTTGCGATCGGCAATTGCTCGCGCCGCCGGCTCGGTCAAGACAAGCGGCCGCGCCCGCGCATCGAGAACGACGAAGTCGTTCCCGAGCCCGTTCATCTTGCGGAACCCGATCGATTGAGCCTCTGGCATGGTTGGGGCTTATATGGGAAAACCAGTCACAATAGCTAGGGTCCGCCATGGTTTACGGCGAGAGCGGGCCGAACCTGCGGGATAGGTCCATGTTGCGCGCCAACGTCAAATTGAAGCTCGAACCGTCAGTTGGTATCGAGAAGCTGTTCTTGCCGTGCGATGATGAAGAGACGCTTTGGGAAAAACTCGCGGATTTCACGGCGAAAGAATATGGCGTCACATCGATTCTCTACGCCTTCACGCACTCCAAATATACAGTGACGCGCACCGGCATCATGCCGAGCCTCTACATCCGCCACAACCATCCCGAAGACTACATTGCAAGCTTTCCAGCCGGAAAACTGACGCTTGAAGACAGTATCGCGGCGGAAATGATTCTGCAGGGCCATACCGCATTCATCTGGAGCGATTACGACGAAATGGAACTGTCGGCCGCCGGTCTTGAGCGCGTTGCGGCCGACCGGGCCATGGGAATGGGGGTTGGCGTTTCCTTCGGATTCCGTTTCGGTAGCGGGATCGGCGGCATGTGTTGGGCCGCCCGCGACGCATCCGCCGCTGACTTCCGATCCATGTGGCAGAGCTCGGCCTGGGAAATGGAACAGCTCGCCGATCTTTTCGATCGGCACATGCGCCCGGCCATGATCAGAAATCGCATTCGCCTGACCCCGCGCGAAAGGGATGTGCTGTCCTATTCGGCCGGCGGCATGACCGCCAAACAAATCGCCGAGCATCTGGGCCTGAGTCCCAAAACGGTAGCCAACACATTGGAAAGAGCACGTCATACCTTGGGCGCCGTCAGCACCATGGAGGCTGTCGCCAAAGCCATCGTCTACGATCTGATAGGGTAAATTTACCTCATTGCCCTGAAGCCACGGATCAACCGAAACTGAAATCCCATAACCCAGGACCGGGGGTTTTAGGTTGTGGAAATAGCCGGGGCGTGTTTCGCACGCTCCGGTCTTTTTTGATGATACTTGCAGCACTTGTGAGCCTGGACGGGCTAATGATAGCGTCGTTCCATGGCCCAGAACAATTTCCTCAGCCAACTCGTCGGCTCGTTTTCGCAAGGTTCGTCCGGCAACCCGACCGTCGCCATGATCGAGGCTGCCTTCCGCCACCACGGCCTCGATTGGCGCTATATCAACTGCGAGGTGCCGCCGGAACTTCTGGCCGATGCGGTGAAGGCGCCCGCGCCATGGGCTGGCGGGGTTTTAACTGCTCGATCCCGCATAAGGTGGCGGTCATCCCGCTGCTCGATGGCCTGGGCGAATCCGCAAGCATCATGGGTGCGGTCAATTGCGCCGTGAACCGCCACGGCAAGTTCATCGGCGAAAACACCGACGGCAAAGGCTTCCTCAAATCGCTGACCGAAGTGATCGATCCCAAAGGCAAGGCGGTCGTCATGTTCGGCGCCGGCGGAGCCGCCCGCGCCATCGGCGTCGAACTGGCGCTGGCGGGCGCTAAGGCCGTCACCGTGGTCAACCGCTCAGCCTCGCGCGCCGAGCCGCTGGTGAAACTGCTCAACGAAAAAACAAAGACCAAGGCCACGCTTTCCGGTTGGTCATCAACCTACGCCATTCCTCCGGGTGCGGACATTGTGGTGAACGCTACCTCGATCGGCCTCGGCGACGGCAATCAGCCCCTCGACATCGATGTGAAGTCGCTCAATCCCAACATGGTCGTCTGCGACGTCATCGTCGATCCCCCCAACACCCATTTCTTGCGAGACGCCAAGTCCCAAGGTTGCACGGTGATCGACGGCCTCGGCATGCTGGTCAACCAGGGCGTCATCGGAGTCAAATACTGGACCGGGGTGGATGTTGAACCGGCGAGCATGAGGAAGAAGCTGGAGGAGATTTTTGGGGTTTAGGGTCCACCGAATAGCTCCGGCAGCTAAGGCTCCGTCGCGCCGCCTGATTCCAGCTTCTGCAGAGGTGCGCATTCGGTTTCTAGAAGATCGGGATAGAGATCGAAACCGCGCATCAACAGCTTGACCCGCCATCCGTAGGACGTGATCGAGCACTTGCTGATGGAAACCGGAACGGAAGCCGCGACATAGTCGGGATAGAACAGGCCCCGGCCATGGAGAATGGACCAGGCTTCGTTGAAGTTCGAAGCCCTGATCCGGTAATAGACGCTATTTGCATCGGTACAGGGTAGTGCATGGCAGCCCTGAACCGAATGTTCGTTCTCTCCCGGAAGTATCTCTTGCGAGTTGGTGAGATAAACAACTTCGCCCCGCTTGACTGTTGCCAGGTAAACGGTGGTGTCGAAGAGCATGATCAGAAGCGGAAGCGCCAAATACCACGCAAAAGCAGCACTCGCGGCGAGAAACACGCCCGCACGGGTCTTGGAGAAAAGCCGGTTCTGATGCTCGTCCTCGTAATAGACAGCCTTGTCCCATAGCACACGGTATCCATGCCAAAGCCATGGAACCGGCTTCCAGAGGAATCGCGACACCGGGCGGACGATCTTCTGCCAGATCCAGTGGCATGCAGCCATGAACTGAAAGACAAATTTGTGGAACGCCGTCAGATCGTGCTGGGTCCGTCCTGTCCACGACCGCGCATTCGCCTTGGCGCTTTCCTTGGCGCCGCGTTCGAGCTTTTTCTTGAGCGCGTCGACCTCGTCGCGAAGGTTGCTCACGCGGCGTCCAGCACGAAGCTGCCTTTCTTGGCGTTGAAGGAAATGCGGATCGGGCCGCGTTTCTCGGTCTCGAGAATCTGATTGACGATCATTGGCTCGACATTCGTTTGAATGTAGCCAGGCAATCCGCGTGCGCCGATCGCGGGATCATAGTGGGTCTTGCAGAATGCCTTGAGATCGGCTTCGGGGAGCGAAAGATTGATGCCGTCATTGCTATAAACTGCATTCATGGCGTCGAACTCTCGCTTCACGATCCGCTCGATCGACGCAAGATCGAGCCTGTTGAAGCAGACGATGTTCTGCCGTCCCGAGAAGCGGTTCAGGAATTCCGAACGATAGGTCTGATGCACCTCCTGCATCGCCGCTTCCGAGGCCTGCTCTAAGGAAAGCTTCGGATTAAGGAAATGAGGCTGGCCGATATTGGTGGTCATGATGATGATGGATTCGGAGAACGAAACCGTGCGGCCGACATTGTCCGTGAGTCGCCCGTCCGAAAGAATCTGCAGGAAGACGTTGAAAACGTCGGGATGGGCCTTTTCGATCTCGTCGAACAACAGCACCCGCAAGGGACTCTTGCGCATGGCGTTGGTAAGGATGCCGCCGGCCTCGAAGCCCTCGTAACCTGGCGGCGCTCCGATCAGCCGCGATACGGCATGTTTCTCCATGTATTCCGACATATCGAAACGGGTAAGCGCTTTTTCGTCATCGAGAAGACTTTGAGCCAGGGCTTTTGCGATTTCCGTTTTGCCGACGCCCGACGGCCCCATGAACATGAATGCAGCCTGCGGCCTCTCGTTGTTCCGCCGCCCCACCCGCGCGGTCCTCACCGCATTCGCAAGCAGGCGAACGGCATGATCCTGCCCGAAGATGCGCTTCTTCAAATCGATTTCAAGCCTGCGCAGCTTCTCCCGCTCGTTCTCGTTCAGCTTGCTGACCGAGATGCCGGAGATGCGGCTGAACTCGGAAAGCACCGCGTCGCGGCCCAGTTCGAGTCCGCTGTTGAACTCGCGGGTCAGGCTGTCGAATGCCTCGCGGTTCCTGATGATCTCCGCCTGGATCGTCCTGATCTTGTTGCGAAGGCCGTTTACCTCGTCCGACTCGAGTCCCCCTCCGGTCGCAAGCTTGGCAAAGCGCGCGATGCGGCCCGTCATGCCCTCATCGCTTTTCTCGCCGTTGTTCCTGTTCTCGCGTTCGGAAGCAAGTTGCTGTTCGAGCTGCTCCTCTAGCTCCATGACAGTGTTTCGCCGTCGCGCTGGCGTTGATAGAGAGAATTTATTTCGGACTGATGCAAACTCCACTTCGCCTTGAGGCTCGCGATCGCCGTTTCGGCGGCGTCCTTCTTCTGCTTGCTGTCCGACCGGCGCAGCGCGGACTCCGCCTCCTCAAGACCTGGGGCCACGCGATGAGCATCGAGCCGGTAGATCGACAGAGCGCGGTCGAGGAGCGATACGCTGCGCTCGGGCTGAGCCCGGCTGATGCCGCCGTCTTCCGACCTGTACTTCGTCGTGAGTTCGATCGCGGTCTTGATCGCCTCTTCCGGGATTCTGATGCGGTGGAATTCCTGCAAGTCCTGCGCCGCGTGCTTCACGATCTGAAGCAGGATGTCTCCATTTGGCTCCTCCAGATCGATCAGCGTAAAAAGCTCGCGCAGATCGGAGTGGCTCTTCAGGATCAAGTCGAGATCGTCGTCGCGCGCCTCCAGAAGTACCTGAACCTTGTTTAGCTTGATGGCGAGGCAAAGCGCGTTGATGAAATGCGTGGTGCCGTTGTTGCGCGCGGCCTCGATGAAGTCGCGCGTATCCTCGACGATGAGCACGGTATCGGGCGTCCTGTAAAGATGCTGCAATACGCGCTGGAACGACTCTTTGATCTTGTCTCCATCGCCGGAGGCAAAGAGTTCGTCCGTGTCGAGCCAGAACAGCCGCTTGCTGACGATGTCGAACGGCGTATCCGGCTCGTTCTTGATCGCCTGCAGTCCGCGGCACAGCGCGGTGCAGCCCACGCCGCCGGGGCCGACGAGCAGAATCGAATTTGCCGACTTGCGGAGCAAGATGGCGGAAAGCTGCTTGAGTTCCGCATCGCGCCCGACAAGCCGGAACTTCGGTGTCCGCGCAAGATAGTCTTCGCCGCGTACAAGGTGGTTCATGACTGCTTCATGCCCGCTGCTGGCACAGGCTGAGACTCACTTCAGGATTTGCCGATCTTGAAAGGCGACGGCGGCGCCTTGTCCGTCTTTTGTGGCGCGGCAGCGCTAGCCGTTCCATCGCGGGGAACATCGGCGTTGACCGCAATCGCATCCTGAACGTCGCCCTGGACGTTCTCAGCGAGCTTCTTCAGTTCGTCGAGCTTCTTGCGCATGTCGGTGATGCCTTCGCGGGTGATGCTCGTCGCCGCGCGCACCACTTCGCCGTAGGCGCCCAGATCGTCGATCGCTTTCGCCAGCTCGGTGTTCTGCTCTTCCACGCCCATCGCGATCCGGATGCTTTCCTTCTGCGCAACCTTGTTCGTATTGTCGGCCATCTGCTGCAAAGTTTCTTTGGCCATCGCCGAGGCTTCGCCAAGTGCCGCCGACGACACCGCCTGAAGCACGACGCTCAGCCTATCCGCAACACCCGAAATCCCCTGGCTGTGCATGGTCCTCGCGCGCGTCGCCTGCTGGTCCACCGCATCTTTCATGGTCTTGATCCGGATGGCGCCGGAGGTCAAATCGGCATAGGTCGCCATCGTGTCGGCGGCGGAGGCATCGAGCGCCGTGATGTGCTGCTCGACCGCCATCTTCTTCTGCTCGCGCGCCATCTGCGCGATCATGTCCTCGGCCCCGGAGGCCGGCGGCTGAAGCGCGTCCCTGACTTTCTGGTTGTTGGACGATGCCGTCTTGATGCCTTCGTTGAGGATCGCATAGACGCTGCCCATCATGTTGTTGGCGTCGAACAAATTCTCGACCTGCCCGTTCATTTGACCCAGATGCTCGCGCACCGAGCCGACCCGCGTCTTGGCGGTCGTCACAAATTTCACCGCGGCATCGACAAGGTCCTTCTGCCGCTGCTTGTGCTCTTCCGCGCTGATATCGAGCAGCTCGCGAAGCTTGAGCTTTTGCTCAGAGAATTCGCCCAATTCGCTCGCCGTGGGCGCTTGCTTGTCGAGTTCCGCGATCTCGCTGCCGAGGCTGTCGAGCCTGTCTTCGATCGATGAGAGCTCCTGGCGCTTCTGGGCGATGGCCATGCGCGCCTCTTCCTTCACGGGACCGAGCCCGAAGAAGCTCCGGCTCTCGCCAAGCGACGCAATGTCCTGGCCGATCGAACCCGACTTCGACTTCAGCACCTCGAACTCGCTTCGCTTCTTCTCTTTCTCGGCGGACAGTTTTGTCTCACGTTCGCGGTCGCGGATGATTTCCTGAAACGCCTCCATGGTCATGCCATTGGTGCGCAGCGTGTAGACCGCATCGATGATGTCGGTGAGCGGCTTCATCCTGTTGTCGAAGTCGACGAGCGAATTGTTCAGTTCGTCATACACATGCTTGAGCTCGGAGAACGTGCCCGTATCGGTGAGCCGGATGATTTCCTGCGCCATCTCCTCGCGCTGGCTCTGGAGATATTCCTTGAACAGCTCGAAGGCCTTGAGTTTCTCGCGGTTCTCTTCCTTGGTGCCTTCGAAGGTGAGAAGCTTGGTGATCTCAGACCGCTTCTGCTCTGGCGATGAGTTCTCCGAGAACATCACCGAAAAGAACGGATTTGCGGCGATCCCCGCGAACCGTGGATCGCCCTCCGTTTCCGCCATGGGCTTGAGCGCGGTTGCCTGCCTACCGCGCACCTGCTCGGTGAG
>JAAURV010000209.1 GCA_012032065.1 Hyphomicrobiales bacterium | reverse complement strand
CGGAGCGGGAGAGGAGGGGGCCCCGTTGCAAAGCAACGGGGAAGGTGAGGGGGTGTGTCATGGTCTCAGACTCTGAAGGATCAACGTCAATACTTGATCCAATCCGTTCAGCACTTCGTCATTGTCGAAGCGGATGACTTCGTAACCGAGCGCGTTTAGTTGCGATGTTCTCGCGGCATCGCGGGCGAGCTCGGCTTCCGTCGAATGCGTTGCACCATCGACTTCGACAATCAGCTTTTTCTCGCGGCATACAAAGTCGGCGATGTATGGACCGAGCGGGGTCTGGCGGACGAACTTGAAACCTTCGAGCTGGCGGTTGCGGAGTTGTTCCCACAGGCGCTTCTCGGCGATGGTTTCGTTGCGTCGGAGATCGCGCGCGAGCGTGAGTTTGGCTTGGTCACGCATGACGGACACTTACGCTCACCTCCCCATGCTGCGCGATGGGTCCCCTCCTCCCCGCAAGCGGGGGAGGAAATTTGTGCATGATTGTCCTCTCCCGCGAAGCGGGAGAGGAGGGGGACCCGTTGCGCAGCAACGGGGAAGGTGAGGGTGTGTGTCATCACGACAACCCTCCCGCCAGCGTCGGCACTTGCAGCGCCTTGAAACCGTAATGGCGGAGCCATCGCAAGTCGGCTTCGAAGAAGGCGCGGAGGTCCGGGATGCCGTATTTGAGCATGGCGACGCGGTCGAGGCCCATGCCGAAGGCGAAGCCCTGATACTTCGATGGATCGAGGCCGCCGGCCTTGATCACATTGGGATGGACCATGCCGCTCCCTAAGATTTCGAGCCAGGAATCGCCAACACCGATCTTCACCTGGCCGCCTTCCCAAGAGCAGTTGATGTCGATTTCCATCGATGGCTCGGTAAACGGGAAATGCGAGGCGCGGAAGCGCATCTTTACATCGTCCACTTCGAAGAAGGCCTTGCAGAATTCGTGCAGCACCCATTTGAGATGGCCCATATGCGTGGTCTCGTCGATGACCAGGCCTTCGATCTGGTTGAACATCGGCGTGTGCGTCATGTCCGAGTCGGAGCGGAAGGTGCGGCCGGGCGCTATGATGCGGATCGGCGGCTTCTCCGACAGCATGGTGCGGATCTGCACTGGGCTCGTATGGGTGCGCAGCACCATGCGCGTGCCATCCGGCTTCTCGTTGAAATAGAAGGTGTCGTGCTCCTGGCGGGCTGGATGTTCGGGCGGCATGTTGAGCGCATCGAAATTGTGGAAGTCGTCCTCGATGTGCGGGCCTTCGGCGACCGCAAATCCGAGATCGCCGAAAATCTGCACCACCTCTTCCCACACCTGCGAGACGGGATGCACCGTGCCCTGTTGCAATGGACGCACAGGAAGCGTCACATCAATCTTCTCGGAAGCAAGCCGCGCTTCGAGCGCCAATTCCTGCAACGCGGCCTTGCGCGCCGAAAGCGCCTCCGCCACCTTGTCCTTCAGCACATTGAGCGCAGCGCCCGCGGCTTTGCGCTCCTCCGGCGCCATGGCGCCCAGCTCTTTCATGCGCTCGGAGACCGCACCCTTCTTGCCGAGGCTTGCAATGCGCACGGCTTCGAGCGCCGCTTCATCGGAAGCGGCGGCGACTTGCGCCAGAATATCCTGTTCGAGGCTTTCGAGACTCATGGAGGGTCCTCAAGACGAAATGGCCGGGCCGCCGGTGTGTTTCACCAACAAAGCCCGGCCAAGAATTCCGGTAGAGCGGTGCAGATTAGGCTGCGGCCTTTGCCTTCTCGACGAGAGCGGCGAAGGCTAACGCGTCATGCACGGCGAGATCGGCGAGAACCTTGCGGTCCACTTCGATACCGGCCTTGGCCAGCCCGTGAATAAATCGGCCATAGGTCAAGCCCTGCTCGCGCACCGCGGCATTGATGCGCTGGATCCAGAGCGCGCGGAAATTCCGCTTCTTGTTGCGCCGGTCGCGATAGGCGTATTGCTCGGCCTTCTCCACCGCCTGCACCGCGACGCGGTAGATATTCTTGCGGCGGCTGAAATAGCCCTTGGCCTGCTTGATGATCTTCTTGTGGGCCTTGCGGGCGACGACGCCGCCCTTGGAACGTGGCATGTGCGATCCTCCCGTTAGCGCGCGTAGGGCATGTGGATCTTGACCAGGCCGGCGTCGCCGGGGGCCAGAATCATGGTGCCGCGCTGGTTGCGGATCTGCTTGTTGGTGCGCTTGATCATGCCGTGCTGCTTGCCAGCGGCAGCGCCCCGAATTTTGCCGGAAGCGGTCATCTTGAAGCGCTTCTTGGCCGAGGATTTGGTCTTCATCTTGGGCATTTTGCTTAGTCCTTTCAAAGCGTTATAAAGCCGCCATGGCATGCCCGTTATACAGGCCAGGCGGCTTGGGGTCTCACATATCAGGGTGGGACGAGGGCGATAAAGCAGAAAATGGGGGGAGAGGCAAGGTGGAGCGCCAGAGCGACATGCCTCGCCGCTAAACCACCTTCACAACAAGCTTCCCGAGCCCCTCGATCTCGCCCTCGAGTCTGTCGCCCCGTATCACTGGCCCCACGCCTGCCGGGGTTCCGGTGAAGATCAGATCGCCGGCTTTCAGTTCGAACAGCTTCGACAACTCGACCATAATCTCGGAGAGGCCCCAGATCATATCGGCAATGTCGCCCTTCTGCTTCACGGCACCGTTCACCGAGAGCGTAATGGCGCCTTTGGTCAGCGGCTTGGTCATCGGCACGATCTCGCTCATTGGGCCTGAGTAATCGAACGCCTTCGACGTTTCCCATGGCCGGCCCAGTTTCTTCGCCGCCGCCTGCAGATCGCGGCGCGTCATGTCGAGGCCGACGGCGCAGCCGAAGATTTCCGCATCCGGCCCAAGCGCCACCACGAGTTCGATTTCGTGATGCACATCGGCGCTCATCGGAGGATAGGGGAAGCGGCCGTCGGTGACGATGGCGTCGGCGGGCTTCATGAAGAAAAATGGCGGATCGCGGCCAACAACGCCGCCCATCTCGGCGACGTGCTCGTTGTAGTTCCGGCCGACATTGTAGATCCGGCGCACCGGGAAGCGCTTGTCGGTGCCGCGTATGGGAACACTGACTTGCGGCGGAGCTGCGAAGGCGAGAGTCATGACAAGGCGATGCCGCGTTCGGCGAAGGATTTGTGCGTGGCGCCGACCGATCCACCAAGATCGATGGAGCGGCACGCGGCGGCGATCACTTCAGTTTCGAAACCCAACGCCTTTGCATCTTCGGCCGAGTAGCGCACGCAGTAATCGAAAGCGAGGCCGGCGCAGACCACCTTGGTGAAGCCGCGCTCGCGCAAGTAACCGCCGAGGCCGGTTGGCGTCCTGTGATCGTTCTCGAAAAATGCGGAATAGCTATCGATCTCGCGGCGGAAGCCTTTGCGCACGATCAATTCGGCGCGCGGAATATCGAGCCTGGCATGAAACGCCGCACCCTCGCTCGACTGGATGCAATGATCCGGCCACAGCGTCTGCGGGCCATAAGGCATCTCGATCCGCGTGAATGGCTCCTTGCCGGGATGGCTCGAGGCAAACGAGAGATGCCCAGCCGGATGCCAGTCCTGGGTCAGCACGACATGGCGGAAGTTATGCGCAAGGCGATTGATCAGCGGCACCACTTCGTCGCCGCCGGGAACGGCGAGGCGGCCGCCGGGGCAGAAGTCGTTCTGGACATCGATCGCAAGCAGAACATCGGTATCGGCATGCATGGCGTTACTCCCTCAAGGCGGCGGCACAGCCCTTGAACGCCGGAAAACTGTCGACGATCACGTAGAACGGAATGGGCCGCATCACATGGGCGAGCCGTCCCTTCTCCTCGAAGATCGTGCGGAAGGGGCCGGATTTCAACCTGTCCGCGATCGACGGCGCAATGCCGCCCGCGAGATAGACGCCGCCCCTTGCCTGCACGGTCATCGCCGCGTCGCCGGCAATGCGGGCGAGCCAGACGATGAACTGGTCGAGCGTCTTCACCGCCGCGGTGTCGCTGTCCTTCAATGCCGCCTGCAACACGTCCTCGGGCGTCGAGAGCGGCGCGGGATTGGCGATGGCGCGATACATGCGGAGCAATCCTCCGCCGGTGATGGCATCCTCCGATTCGAAAATGACCCCCGGCAACGTCATCCTTTCGCGCCAGTCGAATTCATCCCGGGTGAGCACCGGCAGCGTGATGTGGCCCACTTCGCCGGGAAGCGCCATCCACCCGCCGCCGGGCAGCGGCGCCAGAGTCGACATGCCAAGTCCGGTGCCCGGCCCCAGCACGATCTTGACGCCGGGCTTTGACGGCGTCTGCCCGCCGATCTGCACGACATCTTCGCCTTCGAGATGCGGCAGCGACAGCGCCAGCGCTTCGAAGTCATTCAATATCCGAACCCGCTTGGCCTTGGCAGCTTTGGCAAGGGAAGCGGCGGTGAAGCTCCAGGGACGGTTGGTGAGTTTTACGAGTTCGCCTTCGACGGGGCCGGCAATGGCGATGGCCGCGGCATGCACGGCATTGAGCTTCTGCATGTCGACATAGCGGGCGATTGCGGCTTCCAGCGAGTCGAAATTGTCGTTCTTCAGTTTCTCGATTGCCTTGATGCCCTCCCAGTCCGGGGAGACGAGGCCGAAACGGGAGTTGGTCCCCCCGATATCGCCGACGATTGAAACTTGAGCCATGGGTTTCCTCTCCGGCTCCTGAGTGCCATGACGGCGCTTCAAGGGCAACTGCCGAACTGGACTGGGGAAGCGAAGCGCTCTAGGAAGCGCACCCGGTTGAACCATTTGGAATTTTCGTGACCGATCGCATAGAGGACGAAGTCGCCCGCCGGCGCACCTTCGCCATCATCTCCCACCCCGACGCGGGCAAGACCACGCTGACCGAGAAGCTTCTGCTGTTCGGCGGCGCGATCCAGCTCGCGGGCCAGGTGCGCGCCAAGGGCGACCGCCGCCGCACCCGCTCCGACTGGATGTCGATCGAGCGCGCGCGCGGCATTTCGGTCGTCACTTCGGTCATGACCTTCGAATATGAGGCTTGCGTTTTCAACCTGCTCGACACGCCGGGCCACGAGGACTTTTCCGAGGACACCTACCGCACGCTCACCGCCGTCGATGCGGCGGTGATGGTGATCGACGCCGCCAAGGGCATCGAGGCGCGGACGCGCAAGCTCTTCGAGATATGCAGGCTTCGCGATATTCCGATCATCACCTTCGTCAACAAGATGGACCGCGAAGCCCGCGAGCCGCTCGACCTGCTCGACGAGATCGAGAAGGGGCTGGCGTTGACGGTTGCGCCGATGGTGTGGCCCATCGGACAGGGGCGCGAATTCGCCGGAACCTACGATCTCGTATCGCCGCGCGTGCGCCGCATCGACGAGGCGCCGGAAGGCCAGCCGGTTTCGGGGCCTGACGACGCGCTCATTGCAACACTGCTCAAGCCCGACAAACTTTCGCATTGGAGGGACGAGGTCGCGTTGGTGAGCGATCTCGCCACCGGTTTCGACCGGAAGGCGTTTCTCGAAGGCCATCTCTCGCCCGTCTATTTCGGATCGGCGCTCAGGAATTTTGGCGTGCGCGATCTGCTCGAAGCGCTGATCCGGCTTGCACCGCCGCCCCGCGATCAGACGGCGCGCCAGCGCACGGTACATGCGACCGAACCCAAGATGACCGGCATCGTGTTCAAGATTCAGGCGAACATGGATCCCAATCATCGCGACCGCATCGCCTTCATGCGCCTTGCCTCGGGCAAGCTCACGCGCGGGATGAAGGTGAGGCTGGCGCGCACCGGCAAGACCATGGCGCTCAACGCGCCGCAATTCTTTTTCGCCCAGGACCGCTCGCTGGCCGAGGAAGCATACGCCGGCGATGTGGTTGGCATTCCCAATCACGGCACGCTGAGAATCGGCGATACGCTGACCGAGGGCGAGGA
>JAAURV010000007.1 GCA_012032065.1 Hyphomicrobiales bacterium | reverse complement strand
GCCGGGTCGGGCGCTACCGCCGCCGTATTGGGCTGATACTCGTCGGTGGTCACACCCGGCTGGCGCAGCTGCAGATCGGGCGGCATGGAGAGCGCATTGCCTTGCGGAACACGGGTTTCCTGGGGCGTGGAGTTCTTGCCCGCGCCAAAGAAGTCGCCAAGCCCTGACGTGGCACAGCCACTGAGCAAAAGCCCTGCAAGGGCAAGACCGGCAAGCGGCATGGGTTTCATCATTATCGAAACAGTCCTGATCCCAATGAAATGCCGCCCAAAACAGGCGAATTCATGTCCTGCTGCTTTCCGCGGCGGAACGCTCTCTCAGGCTTTCATAAAGCAACAATGCCACCCCCGCAACGATGGCGATGTCGGCAACGTTGAACACATACCAGCTCCATTCGCCCCAGTGGAAGTGAAAGAAGTCCGCCACCGCCCCATAGAGGTAGCGGTCGAGGGCATTGCTGAGGGCCCCGCCGACAACCAAAGCGATCGCGCCGCCGTCAATGGCCGGCCGGTCCGACACAGCCAAATCCAGAGCACGAGCGAAATGAACAGGCTCATCACGATCAGCGCACCCTGCTGATGGGTCCTGAGCAGTCCGTAGGACACGCCCTTGTTCCACGCCATCACCAATTGGAAGAAGGGCGTGACATCGACCGGCCCCCGGTTCGGCATGTCGAATATGTCGAGCATCCACCATTGTGGGCGCGGTCGAGGATAAAGGCCAAAACCGCCAGCGCCAGCCCCAATGGCGCCAGCCCGCCCCACAGCCGCAGTTGCATCACACGGTCTTTCCGAATCGCGTCTGCCATTCCCTGACCGCTTCCGCATCGCGCGGGGTGATGTCGGGGAAATCAGGATCGCTGCCGATTTCGGCCGAATATTTCCACGAGCGCGCGCATTTCTTGCCTTCGGCCTTGGCTGGCACGACGGCGACGTTCTTGAGGTCGTCGAGCCGGAAGGCATCGGCAGGTCCATCGCCTTCTTCCAGAGTCAGGCCTGAGGTGATGCAGATTTCGGCGAAGTCGACCGAACGCAAGGCGGCCACGGCATCGGCATCCATTCTCACGAACACCTTGGGCGCAGCTTCCAGAGAAGAGCCGATCCGTTTGCTGGCGCGCTCGAGTTCGAGTGCCCCGTCACGGCGCGGCGCACGTTGCGGATCATGTCCCACTTCTTGGCCAGTTCATCGTCGCGCCATTCGTCCGGTGCCTTGGCGAACGGCATAAGATGCACCGAGCTTCCTTCGCCGGAAAAGCGCGACAGCCACACTTCCTCGGCGGTGAAACACAGCACCGGCGCCCACCAGGTGGCGAGGCAATGGAACAGCTGATCCATCACCGAGCGGCACGATCTGCGGCGCAGGCTCGACCAGGCATCGCAATAGAGCGAGTCCTTGCGAATATCGAAATAGAAGGCCGAGAGATCGCTCGACATGAAATTGATCAGCGCCGCCGACAGCCGCTTGTAGTCGTAGGTCCTGTAGGCCTCCGTCACCACGCCGCCAAGCTCATGCAGCTTGTGCAGGATGTAGCGTTCAAGCTCGGGCATGTCCTTGTTGTGGACCTGCTCCCAGTCCTTGAGGCCATCGAGCGCGCCCAGCATGTAGCGGAAGCCGTTCCTGAGCTTGCGATAGGCTTCCACATTGGTTTTTAGAATCTCGGGCCCGATCCTCTGGTCGTCGGTGTAGTCGCAGGTCGCCACCCACAGGCGCAGGATGTCGGCGCCAGATTGCTTGATCACATCCTGGGGCGAAACGATGTTGCCAAGCGACTTCGACATCTTGCGCCCGTCCTCGGCCATGGTGAAGCCGTGGGTGATCACCTCGTCGTAAGGCGCCCTTCCCCGCGTGCCGCAAGCTTCGAGCAGCGAGGAATGGAACCAGCCGCGATGCTGGTCGGAACCCTCGAGATAGACATCGGCCGGCCATTTGAGATCGGGGCGCATTTCGAGGCAGAAGGCGTGGGTGGAGCCTGAATCGAACCACACATCGAGAATGTCGCGCACCTGCTCGTAATCGCCCGCCTTGTACTCGTTGCCGAGAAAACGCTGGGCCGCGCCATCGGCGAACCAGGCGTCCGCCCCTTCCTCGCAAAATGAGTCGTAAATCCTCTGGTTCACCTTGTTATCGTTGAGGATTTTTCCAGTGGCCTTTTCCACAAAAACGGCAATCGGAACACCCCAGGCGCGCTGCCTGGAGATCACCCAGTCCGGCCTCGCCTCGATCATGCCGCGCAGCCGGTTCTGTCCCGAAGGCGGCACGAATTGGGTTTCGTCGATGGCATTGAGCGCGCGCGCCCGCAGCGTGTCCTTTTCCAGCGAGACCGTGCCGGGCGTATTCGATTTGATTGGCGCGATGGCCTTGTCCATCGCGATGAACCACTGCGGCGTGTTGCGGAATATGATCGGTTTCTTCGACCGCCAGGAATGCGGATACTGGTGCTGCAGCTTGCCCCGCGCCACCAGCATGCCGACATTCTTCAGTGCACTGATCACCGCCTCGTTGGCATCGCCCTTGTCGCCCTTGGAGGTGATGATGGTCTTGCCTTCGAAGCCCGGAGCATCCTGGTGAAGCGGCCATCGGCATCGACAGTGTAAGGAATACGAGTATCGATGCCGCGCTTCTCAAGACCGTGCCGGTTGTTGGTCCAGATGTTGTAATCGTCCGCGCCATGTCCGGGAGCTGTGTGGACGAAGCCCGTACCGGCATCATCCGTGACGTGATCGCCATCCAGAAGGGGGACATCGAAACCGTAACCGCCCTCGTGCTTCGAGGCCCGGCTTTCGCCGGGCACCTCAGCATGAGGGCTATTCCCAGCACCCCCGCCCTGCGAAATCGCTCTTACGTCACCCTCGCCCTGAGGTGCCCGCCAAGCGGGCCTCGAAGGGCCGGCCACCGCCAGGGGATGAGCGCAAGCATAGATCTCGGATGGATCCACGGGGCAGACAAATTCGAAACGATTCACCTTTGCTTGTTTCAAAACCTCTTCTGCACGCTGGGAGGCGAGTACAACAAGTCACCCGAACCAGCCCAATTACCTGTCGGCGCTTCCAAAACACGATAAAGACCATATTCTACTTTAGAGGAAAAGCTGATCGCTCGATTTCCAGGTATCGTCCATGGAGTCGTCGTCCAAACAACGACTGAAGCTGAATTGAGTGCGTCAAGCGCAGACTTTGCGGCTTCCGGTCCTCCGTCAACTAGCGGCCCAATGCCAACTGACTTCACCGGAAACTTCACATAGATCGCATCGCTCGTATAATCCTGATACTCGATCTCCGCCTCGGCCAGCGCGGTCTTCTCGACCACGCTCCACATCACCGGCTTCGAGCCGCGATAAAGCTGATCCGTCTCGGCGAACTTCATGAGCTCGCGGGCGATGATGGCTTCGGCTTCGTGGTGCATGGTGAGGTAGGGGTTCTTGAAATCGCCAACCACGCCCAGGCGCTGGAACTCCTCGCTCTGCACGGCGATCCAGTGCTTCGCGAACTGCCGGCATTCCTCGCGGAACTCGTTGATCGGCACCGAGTCCTTGTTTTTGCCCTTGGCGCGGTATTGCTCCTCGATCTTCCATTCGATCGGCAACCCGTGGCAATCCCAGCCCGGCACGTAGTTCGAGTCGTAACCCGCCATCTGGCGCGAGCGGGTGATCAGGTCTTTCAGGATCTTGTTCAGCGCGTGGCCGATATGGATGTTGCCGTTGGCATAGGGCGGGCCATCATGCAGCACGAATTTCTCGCGGCCCTTCGATTGCTCGCGGAGCGTCGCGTACATATCCATCTCCTGCCAGCGCTTCAAAATCTCCGGCTCCTTCTGGGGGAGCCCAGCCTTCATCGGAAAGCTGGTCTGGGGCAGGAAGATGGTCTCGCGGTATCGATCGGTCTTCACATCGGTCATAGCTGGTGGAATCGCTCTTTTGGCTCTCGACAGGATTCGGACTTGTGGGGAATATCCGGTCTACTAGCAAGCGCCGCACGGTCTTTCAGGCTCTTTCTCCCATGAAAGGAAAAGTCACATTATGACCTCAGTTCAAACCATTCCGGCCCGCTCTGGCAAGGCGGACCGTCTGGCCCGGGGCCAATCGGTCAAGGTGATCAACACCCATGGCAATCAGGTAGTTGATTTCTGGGCCTTTAACGCGGCGGACCTGCGCGAATACATGGGCATGGAGCACTGCCGGGCCTTCTGGACCAGGCTTTTTCCAGTGGTGGGCGATCCGATGATCTCGAACCGCCGCCGCCCGATCCTGACCTTGACCGAAGACAACTCCCCCGGCCGCCACGACACCCTCATCGCGCCTTGCGATAACGAGCGTTATGGTTTGCTCGGCTGCACCAGGTACCACGAGAATTGCCGCGACAATCTCCACGCGGGGCTGGCGGCTCTCGGTTTCACCATCCCTTACACGCCCGACTCGCTCAACCTGTTCATGAATATCCCCTGGCGCCAGGATGGCTCGCTCGAGTGGGGCAATTGCCTGTGCAAGCCAGGCGATTCAGTCACCTTCCGCGCCGAGATGGATGCGATCATCGCGTTTTCCGCCTGCCCGCAGGACATGCTGCCGATCAACAACGGCGTCACCGTCGAAGCGCATTACGAGATTTCGGGTTAACTCTCTTCGCCTTCCATCTGGTCGTAAGCCAGCTTGGCGATCTTCTCGGCTTCCTCGCGGGTGATCTCGCCGGCGACCGCGAGGCCGATCTTGTCGTTGAACCAATAGCAGGCCACCAATTTCCCGCGCGAGGCGAGTTCGATGGCGCGTTCGGCGTGGCTCGGATTCGAGGTCATGAAAATGGTGATGCGCTTCTTGTTGGCGTCCTCGTACATGAGCTGTGCCGCCGGGCGATCCTCGGCCGCGAGCAGCCTTCCGCCAAGAAGATTGAAACCCGCAACCGCCAGATCGGGAGTCTTGAAGGCGGACCCAATCCGCTTGCCAAGCCAGCTTTGCAAATGCTCCTTTTCGTCGGCGGCCACTTCCACGGCGTGGCGCTTTTCGACGGCATAGACCACATGCGCGTTCAACGCACGGTCGGCGATGGTAAACTGCGGCGCTCCGCCCTGCTGCGATCCCGCGTACCATCCGGCCACGCCGCCGATCACCAGCGTTGCGAGAGCGGCGGCAATTGCCGATGCGCGCCAGGACGAATCTTGCGCGGGCTTCGAAACCTGCTTCAACGCGGCTTGAAGTTTCCCCGGCACAGGCTCGGCGAGAACGCCATCGTAAGCATCCTTCATTGCCCTCTTCTGCGCGGACCAAAATTCCACCTCCGCCCGCGCCTCTGGATCGTCCGTGAGCTGAGTTTCCATCTTCACGCGCTCTTCCTTGTCCAACTCGTTGTCGGCATAGGCGTGAAGCCGCCAGCTCTCGTGGATGTCGAGTTTGGTCATTTGACCCTCCTCAACACAGTGTGCCCGCGATCCGTCAAAATCTGTTTGAGCGAACTTCGCGCCCGCGAAAGCCTGGACATCACAGTGCCAACAGGAACGCCAGTGATCTCGGCCACGTCGCGGTAGCTCATCTCCTCAAGCCCCACGAGCACGATCACCTCGCGGTGCTGCGGCGGCAGCATCTCAAGCGCCTTGCCGATCTGCACCATCGACAGACGATCCTCCTGGGCGGGTGCTACTGCATCCTCGCCCTGGACCAGATCGTCGATGGTCTTCACGACGGAATGACTCCCTTCGCGGCGCAGGCCGCTGATGAAAATGTTGCGCAGCACGGCATAGAGCCAGGCGCGAAGCGGCCGCGCCGGATCGTAGAGATGGCCTTTGAGAAGGGCGCGCTCGATGCAATCCTGAACCAGATCGTCGGCCAGCGCCCCGTCGCCGCAAAGCGCGCGCGCAAACCGCCTCAGATATGGTATCTCGCCGGCCAGCTGGGTCCGGAAATCCATGAACGGCCTTTCCTCGCTTGCCGTTACGCGCCTGGATGCGATTCTATTCCATTTTCCGGCAATTTTCCATTGGCCTGAGATCGGCCGTCTCGGTCAGGACTGTCTGCGCCGGGGCTGGAACAGTTGAGAACGCGGCGTTAACCATTGCTCGCAAGAACACCAGTTCTACAGCCTGCTGTTGACCGATCCGCCACCGCTTACGGGCATCATGGAGTTCGAATTACGCGGCGGCTTGAGGCCAAAACGGGCATTTGAAGCGAGAGCGGTTCGAACGCATGTGCGACGATTGGCGGATTGCTGGCAGCACGCGGCACGAAGTTTTGCCGTTCTGAACGGTTGCGCCGTGTTTGGAGCGATATCATTCCGCAGCATCGGCACGAAAATTCAGGTGCTTGCCGCAACAGCGTTCCTCATCGGCCTCGCCAGCGTTCTCTCCTATCAAACCTATGTCCGCATCGATGCGGCACGGCAGGAACGGCTCGACGCCAACCTCCGCATCGTCTACGGGCTATCCGGCACCGCCAGCGGCGCCATCGCGCTCCGCAACCAATCGGTCATTTCCAGCTACATGGAGCTGCTGAAATCCGATCCCAGGGCCGCTGGCGTGGTGGTAACCGCCGGCAATCAGGTTATCGAAAGCCAGCAGTCGATCGATCATTTCGAAATGCCGATCGATACCCTTTCGGATCTCGCCCTTAAAGTAGAGGCCAACCAGAAGACCGAAGTACAGGACATCGGCGACTACGAGTTCATTGCCGTTCCGGTAAAGGGCGCAGCCTCCCGGACTATCGGCAGCATTGCGGTGGCCTGGAACGTCAAGGGGTTTCTCGACAACGTATGGCAGACGGCCATCAAGGAGGCATTGGCGCTGATCGGCGTTGCCGCCCTGGTGCTCTTGGTTCTGGTCTACGCGCTGCGGCGGCTGGTCACCGGGCCACTGCGCAAGATCGCGGCGGAAATCGAGGAGACTCCGGCCTTCGGCAGCGACGCCGTGCGAACGGCCGCTTCGCAATTCGAGCACCGGGCCGACGAAATCGGAATCTTTGCCCGGGCACTCGACCGCTTCTACCGGAATGCTGCGGAAAAGCACCGCCTGCACGGCCAGATCGCGCATCTCGCCCTTCATGACGCGCTCACCGAGCTTCCCAACCGACGCCGTTTTGAGGAGTGCATCGACGATGCGCTTCGCAACCGGTCCGAGGAACAGGATGTGGCCGTGCTGTTCCTTGATCTCGACCGGTTCAAGATCGTGAACGATACCCTCGGCCACGCCGCAGGCGACGCGCTTCTGAAAACCGTCGCCAAACGCCTCGGGGAATGCATACGCCAAGGCGACACCCTGTGCCGTCTCGGCGGTGACGAGTTCGCCGTTCTACAACTTTCGGCGCCGCAGCCGGAAGGCGCCGAAGCCTTGGCGTCGCGCATCACGAAGTCTCTGTCGGCTCCGGTCGAGATCGGCGGCCATCAGGCAAAAATCGGCGTCAGCACGGGCATCGCGATTTCGCCGCGCGACGGCACGGATGCCGCAACCCTGCTCAAGAATTCCGACATGGCCGTTTACCAGGCGAAGGCTGACGGCCGGAACGGCTTCCGCTTCTACACCGCGGAAATGAGCGAACGGGAAGATCAGCGCCGCAAGCTCGAAGGCGAGCTTCGCAAGGCCCTCGAACTCGAGCAGTTCGAACTGCACTATCAACCGATCATCAATCTCCAAACCGGGCGGATATCCGGATTCGAAGCACTGGTCAGATGGCGCCATCCGGAACTCGGACTGGTTTCGCCTTCCGAGTTCATCCCCATTGCCGAAGACATCGGACTGATCGTTCCGCTGGGAGACTGGATCATCGGTGAAGCCTGCAGGGAAGCGGCAAAGTGGCCGCACAGCATTCGCGTCGCGGTTAACGTATCCGCGGTGCAGTTCCAGCGTGGCGATATCGTGCAGACCGTGTTCGGCGCTCTTGCCGCTTCGCATCTTTCGGCCGGCGGCTCGAACTTGAGATCACCGAGAATGTGCTGCTGCGCGACGACGCCCCGACCCTCGAACTGCTGCTCAAACTCCGGGGCTTCGGCGTTCGCATCGCGCTGGACGATTTTGGCACCGGCTACTCCTCTCTGAGCTATCTGACCAAGTTTCCGTTCGACAAGATCAAGATCGATCGCGCTTTCGTCAGCAATGTCGCCAGGAACGGCGCCGACAGCGCGATCATCGATGCGGTGTCGAGCCTGGGCCGAAGTCTGAATCTCGTAACGGTTGCGGAAGGCGTCGAGCAGGAGAGCCAGCGGCAGTTGCTGAAGGCGGCGGGCATTGCCGAAATGCAAGGTTACCTGTTCAGCCGCCCTCTGCCGGGCACGGAAGTCCAGAAACTCTTGACGGGTGCTGACGAACAGACGGATTCACGCGCGACAGCGTGAGTCCTTCGCCGCGCTCCGCTCTACTGCGCGGGGCGATAGAACTCGGTGTCATTCTTGAAACTGGCGGGCGGATTGCGATTGAGCGTCTTGGCGACCTCCATGTTCACCGTGTAAGTGAAGTGAGTCGCAACCGTGATGGGGATATTTCCCGGTTTTACGCCATCGCGGAGGATTCGGAGCGCTTGGTCTGCTGCAAGACGGCCGACTTCTTCGCGAGGGGCGGCAACCGACAGCAGTGCTTTGTGTTCCTTGACCAGGGCCGGATAAGGACTGACGACCGCAATGCCGTTTTCCACCGCCGAGGCAGTGAACAGTTCGCCGTTCACGTTCAGGAACGAGCTTGATCCGAGATAGACCCATTCGACGCCCTTTTCGTGCAGCTCGCGCAGGCGCTGCGGGATCAATTCGGGTTTCGGCACTTCGCCGTTGCCGGGATCGACTTCGATTGCGACAAGCTCGATTCCGAGCTTCGGTGCAAGCTCGCTCAGCTCTTTCATCTTCAGGACGGAGTTCTTCTCGTTGGCGTGATAGAGAAGGCCAAGCTTCCTGAATTTGGGATCGTACTGGCGGATCACGTTGATGTTGATCTTCTCGGGAACGCGATTGAAGGTGCCGGTGATGTTGGCCCGGCCGCTGCGTTCGAAGCTCTCCGCGATTTTCGCACCGAACGGATCCGCGACAGCCGTAAAGACGACCGGAACATCGGACAGGAATCGAGGGTCGCCCGCAGTTTCAAGCGTTCCGATGACGCCGAGCGTTGCAGTGGTTCCATAGACCAACACCAGATCGGTTTTCGTCTCGCGTGCCCGCTTGACGGCATCGGCGATGCGCGTCTTGTCCTGTTCGAGATCGAGCACCTCGACCTCCGCAGGGAACCCGCTCTCGGCAATCGCGGCCTTGAATCCCTCGCAGGTCTTCTCACAGCCTTCATAGAACACGCCGAGGATGTGCTTCTTCGCTTCGGCGCTGCCCGCCGTCACCGATGCCGCGAGAAACGCCGCCGTCATCAGGCCGAATTTGAAACGCTTCATCATGCGTACCTTCCACGCCAATGGACAAACCTCGACCCGGCAGTCTATCGCCTACGCGTTAAGCAAGGCCGAAGGACGGGGCCGTTCGCGGGGTGCAATCGCGGAGTGCGGCATCGGGAAATTGCGAAAGTGGTTAATGATTTCCTGCGCCGCTGCGCCGGAATGCGGCGCTTTCCCCTGTCGGTCAGGCGTTTACGCCGTCGATTTTTCCCGTAGCGTCACCAATTCCTCGGCGGCGGTCGGGTGGACCGCCATGGTCGCATCGAAGTCAGATTTCTTCACTCCCAGCCTGACTGCAATTCCAAGGAGTTGCGCCATCTCGCCGGCGTCCGGCCCACAGATGTGGCAGCCGAGGACGCGGTCGCTGTCGCCATCGACGACGAGCTTCATCATGGTCCGCTCGTCGCGGCCCGAGAGCGCGTGCTTCATCGGCCGGAAGCTGGTTTTGTAGATGTCGACTTTCTTGAAGCCTTGCCGCGCCAGGGTTTCCGTCATCCCGACAGTTCCAATTTCCGGCTGCGAGAAAACCGCGGTTGGGATCATGGAGTGGTCCACAGCGGCCGGGTTGTTTCCAAACACCGTGTCGGCGAAGGCATGTCCCTCGCGGATCGCGACCGGCGTCAGGTTCACGCGGTTGGTCACATCGCCAACGGCAAATATGCTGTCCACGGACGATTTCGAGTATCCGTCCACCTTGACGGCCATGTGAGGGGTCAAATCCACCCCTGCGTTTTCAAGGCCGAGGTTCATCACATTCGGAATGCGGCCGGTGGCGAACATGATCTGGCCCGAGCCAAACGCCGCGCCATCTTCCAGAGTGATCCGAACGCCCTCGCCCGAGCGCTCGATCCCCACCACGTCGGCGCGAGTTCTGATTTCGATGCCCTTCTTCTTCATCTCGCCCGCGAGGTGATTGCGGATGTCGTCGTCGAAGCCGCGCAGGATCTGCTCGCCGCGATAGATGAGAATGGTCTCGACGCCGAGGCCTTGGAAGATTCCGGCGAATTCGACCGCGATGTAGCCGCCGCCAACGATGCAGATGCGGCGCGGCAGTTGCTCGAGATGAAACGCTTCGTTCGAGGTGATCGCGAATTCATGACCGGGCAAATGACGCGGCACGAAGGGCGATGCGCCGGTGGCAACAAGAATGTATTTCGCAGTTACCTTACGGCCCGACGCCAATTCGACCGTGTGCGGATCAGTTATTGTGGCGCGCTCCTGGATCAGCTCCGCGCCCGCGGCTTCAAGGTTGCGGATGTAAGCCTTGTTGAGCCGGTCGATTTCCTTGTCCTTGTTGGCGACAAGTGTTGGCCAGTCGAACGCGACCTTGTCCGTGGTCCAGCCGAAGCCCACCGCGTCTTCGAACTCCTCGGCGAACTTGGATGCATAGACGAAGAGCTTTTTCGGAACGCAGCCGCGGATCACGCATGTGCCGCCGACGCGATATTCCTCGGCCACGGCAACTTTGGCTCCAAACTTGGCGGCGATCCTGCCCGCGCGAACGCCGCCCGAACCTGCACCGATGACGAAGAGGTCGTAATCGTGGGCCGTCATTTTCTGACGATTTCCTCAACACCCTTCGGTGTTCCCATCATGATGATGCCGGCCAAGCCAATGAACAGGCCGTTGTTGACGACGCCCGGCGTATTGTTGAGGATCATCTCCAGCCGCTCCGGCTCCTTGATCTCGCCGCAGGCGCAGTCGAGAATGCAGTTACCTCCATCGGTTTGGAACGGCTTTCCATCCTTCAAGCGCAGCGTCATCCTGGCTTCCATTTTTAGGAACTTGAAATCGCGCTCGATTTTCCAGGCGGTTGACTTGACGCCGAAAGGGATTACCTCCACCGGCAGGGGAAACTTGCCGAGCGTCTTCACCCGTTTCGATTGATCGGCGATCACCACCATGTATTTCGACGAGGACGCCACGATCTTCTCGATCAGCAACGCGCCGCCGCCGCCCTTGATCAGGCGAAACGACGAATCGAATTCATCCGCGCCGTCGACCGTGAGATCGAGATATGGTTCCTGCTCCAGCGTGACCAGCGGAATGCCGAGCGATACTGCGAGCGCATGAGTGGCCTTCGAGGTCGGAACGCACTTTACGTCCAAGCCCTTCTTCACGGCGGCGCCGAGAGCGTTGATGAAGTGGTTGGCCGTCGACCCTGTGCCCAGCCCGATCTTCATGCCGGGCTTCACGAATTTCATGGCGGCCTCCGCGGCCGCCTTCTTTTGATCTTCCGCGCTCACTTGGCCAGTCCGCCCATCAGCATGTATTTCATCTCCAGATATTCTTCGACACCGTGGTGCGAGCCTTCGCGGCCGAGGCCTGATTCCTTGACGCCGCCGAAGGGGGCTTCCGCGGTCGAGAAAATACCCTCGTTGATGCCGACCATGCCATACTCAAGCGCCTCGGCGACACGCCAGACGCGGCCGATGTCTCTCGCATAGAAGTAACAGGCGAGTCCGAACTCGGTGTCGTTGGCCATGGCGATCGCTTCTTCTTCGGTTTTGAAGCGGAAGAGCGGGGCCACGGGACCGAAGGTTTCCTCGCGGGCCACCGCCATCGCCGATGTCACGTCGCGGATCAGCGTCGGCTCGAAGAAGTTGCCGCCCATGGGCTTGCCGCCGATCAAGACCTTGGCGCCCTTCTTTACCGCATCGTCGATATGCTCCTGAACTTTCGCAACCGCCGCCTTGTTGATGAGCGGCCCGGTGGTAACGCCTGCTTCGGTTCCGTCGCCCACTTTCAGCTTCTTCACCGCTTGGGCGAGTTTCTCCGCAAACTTGTCGTAGACCCCATCCTGCACCAGAATGCGATTGGCGCAGACGCAGGTCTGGCCGGCGTTGCGATACTTCGACGCCATGGCGCCCGCGACGGCCGCATCGAGATCGGCATCGTCGAAGACGATGAAGGGCGCATTGCCGCCGAGTTCGAGTCCAACCTTCTTGATGGTCGGTGCGCACTGCGCCATCAACATGCGGCCGATCTCGGTCGAGCCCGTAAACGTCAGTGCACGGACAATCGGATTGGAAGTCATCTCGCCGCCGATCTCCTTGGCGGAGCCGGTGATCACCGAGAACACACCGGCCGGCATCCCAGCGCGCTCGGCAAGCTCGGCCATCGCCAGGGCCGAAAGCGGCGTTTCGCTCGCAGGCTTGCAGACGAAGGTGCAGCCTGCGGCGAGTGCCGGGCCGGCCTTGCGGGCAATCATGGCATTGGGAAAGTTCCACGGCGTGATGGCGGCGACGACGCCCACCGGCTGCTTGATCACCACCATGCGCGCCTGCGGCCAGGGCGATGGAATGGTCTCGCCATAGATGCGCTTGGCTTCCTCGGCGAAGAATTCGATGAAAGACGCACCATAAGCCACTTCGCCGCGCGATTCGGCCAGCGGTTTGCCTTGCTCGGCCGTCATGATCTGGGCGAGGTCTTCCTGGTGTTCCATCATGAGCGCGAACCACTTGCGCATAATCGCGCCCCGTTCCTTCGCGGTCTTCTTCGCCCAATCCTTCTGGGCGCGGGCCGCGGCCTCGATAGCGGCGCGAGTTTCCGCTGCGCCAAGCCTTGGTACGCTGGCGATGACGCTTTCATTGACGGGGTTGGTGACGTCGATCGCGGACTTTCCGTCCACCCATTTGCCGCCGATGTAGCATTTGTCCTTGAGAAGGGACTTGTCCTTCAAAATATCGCGCAAGGCTTGCGTTTTGCGGATGTCCATCGCATGTCTCCCTGAGGTTGGCGCGCTCTTAGCACAGCCAATCCGGCCACTCAAACTCGCCAGACTGACGGAGTTTATATGACCACCCAGGCGCTTGTGTTCGATCTCGACGGAACGCTTGTCGATACGGCGCCCGATTTGATGCGGGCCACCAATCATGTTCTGGCGACGTTGGGGCGCAGGCCGATCTCGTTGGAAGAAGTGCGGAGTTTCGTAGGTCACGGCGCGCGGGCGCTGATCGCGCGTGGCTGTGCGGCAACGGGCGATCCTGTCGATCGCGCGCGGTGGAGACGCTCTATCAGGAGTTCGTCATCTACTACGCAACCCATATCGCAGTGGACAGTAAGCCGTTCGACGGGCTTGTGCCGTTCCTCGACCGCTGCCGCAGCGAAGGAATCGTGCTGGGCGTATGCACCAACAAACTAGAGACCCTGTCGCATCAACTCCTCGGTGCGTTGAAGCTCGATCACTACTTCAATGCCGTCGTCGGCCCCGACACCATCGGCATCGCCAAACCCGATCCCCGCCCCTATCGGGAAACGCTCAAGCGGATGAACGCGAAGGACTCGCGAAGCGTGATGATCGGCGATAGCGAGACCGACATCCTCACGGCGCGGGCGGCGGGCGTTCCGGTGATCGCCGTTCCCTTCGGCTACACGCCCAAGCATGTATCGGAGTATGGGCCGGACAAGCTCGTCACGCACTACGACCAGATGTGGGATGCAGTAGCGCCTTTCCTCAATTCTTGACTTCGGGCTGCCCCTCCCCCTATACCGCCCGCGATCCCAGAATTCCGGGCGATTAGCTCAGTTGGTAGAGCACTGTGTTCACATCGCAGGGGTCACTGGTTCGAGTCCAGTATCGCCCACCATTGTTCGCTTAACCATCCCCGTCAACGAAGCATCAAGATTAACCGCCGATTGAGGGGCGGGATTGCCGCTTTGCCACCCGATTTCACCGCATTTTAATCGATTGCGCTCAGTTTTCCGGGCAATTGCGGCGGGACGACCGCATTCCGGAGTGTTGTCATGACTGCATCAGCCTCAACCGCCGAGCCGCGTTATGTGGACCACGAAGTGGTGCAGCGCGCGGTCAAGGGTGCGGACGCCCTGGCCCTCATGCTCGCAGGCTTGGTAGCCAGCAGCGCGCCTGGCGTTCTCGCGGCGCGGCCGGACGCCCCAGCCATTATCGGCTTCATGCTGATCCTGCTCGCACTTTCGGCGCTCCTGGTTCTGCGCGGGCTTGGGCTCTACCAGGTTTCGGCCCTGGTGACCGGACGCTGGACATTCCTCAAGTCGTTGTCGGCCGCATTTATCGTGGGTGGCACTATTTATCTCGCCATCACCGCCATGGCCATGCCGCTGCCACAGGACTGGCTGCCAAGCTGGTTCGCGTTGCTGGCGCTGCACTTCGGCGTCACGCGGTTTGCACTTCAGAGCTGGGCCAAGCCGCTCGCCGCTGCTGGCAGGTTCCGCAAGCGCATCGCCATCGTAGGCGGCGGCACCGCCGCCGAAGAAGCGCTCAACGCCATCGAGTCCTCGAAGAACATCGATGTGGAAATCGTAGGCCTCTTCGACGACCGCTTCGATGCGCGAAGCCCCGAGTCGGTCCGCCGCCACCGCAAGATCGGCAGGATCGACGAACTCGAAGGCTACGGGCGCGCGCATCGCGTCGATCTGATCGTCGTCGCGATACCGCTTTCGGCGGAAGCGCGGCTTCTGCAAATCCTGAAGCGCATCTGGGAACTGCCCATCGACATCCGCATCAGCGGCCAGTCTTCTAGCCTGAAACTCTCACCCCGCGCTTACACCTATCTCGGCAACCTGCCTTTGCTCGCGGTGTTCGACCGGCCGCTCAAGGGCTGGAGCCTCGTGATGAAGAACGCCATGGACAAGGTTCTGGCCTGCGTAGCGATTGCTCTGCTCTCGCCCGTCATGCTGCTGACGGCCCTCGCAGTGCGTCTCGACAGCAAGGGTCCCGTCATCTTCAAGCAGCGCCGCTACGGTTTCAACAATGAGCTGATCGAGGTCTACAAGTTCCGCTCGATGCATGTGAACCTGACGGACGCGGACGCCACGAAGCTCGTGACCAAGGGCGACCCGAGGGTGACTCGCGTCGGCCGTATCATCCGCAAGACCTCGCTTGACGAATTGCCACAGCTCTTGAACGTGCTGACCGGCCAGCTTTCGCTCGTGGGGCCACGCCCGCATGCGACACAGGCGAAGGCCGCGAACGCGCTTTACGAGCAAGTCGTCGATGGTTACTTCGCGCGCCACAAGGTGAAACCTGGCATTACAGGTTGGGCGCAGATCAACGGCTGGCGCGGCGAAACCGATACGCGCGAGAAGATCGAACAGCGCGTCAAGCACGATCTCGAGTACATCGACCGTTGGTCGCTGGCGTTCGACCTCGTGATCATCGCCAAAACGCCTTTCGCGCTGCTCAAGAGCGAAAACGCCTACTGATTACCGCGCGATGGTGACGGTGCAGTGGGCGCGTGAGGCGATGGCTCCGGCGACGGACCCGAGCACCAGCCTGGCAATGCCGTGCTTGTCGCCCGTTCCCACGACGATATGGCCGAAACCGTTCTCCTCAGCGTAACGCACGACCGCCGCCGCCGTATCGCGCGACTTGAGTGCCACCATTTGCACGGATTTGGCGCCCTGGTGTTTTGCGGTTTCGGCAGCTTCGGCGAGAATACGGTCGATGTCGGCGTCCTCATGGGCATAGATGAGAGGGCCTCGGGCACCTCCCCTTGCTTCGTTGATGGTGCACAACGTCAGGGCGGCGGCGCTTTTCGAGGCCGTCTTTGCCGCAAATTCGATGGCATGGGCTGAATGGGCGGTTCCATCCGTTGCGCACAGTATTTTTCCACTCATAGCGGGCTCCTTTTGTTTCCCTAGGCAATCGCTAGAGGCCCAGCGCCTGGCCGTCATTGACCTTCGTCAACAGGGGCAGAAACGGCTTGGAGGCTTCCTGCGAGTCTGTTAGCTTCGCCAGGCCTCCGGTTGCGGGGGCGCAATCCAGGGGGAAGACATGGATCTGACGTCACTAATCATTCAACTGATCATCGGCGCCGTCGGCGGCAATGCCGCGGGCGCGGCGATGAAGAACTACAGCCTCGGAACGCTTGGCAACACCATCGCCGGCGTAGTCGGCGGCGGCGTGGGCGGCCAGATTCTTGGCTCGCTTATGGGTGGCGGCGCGGGCGATGCGGCGGCAGCGGCGTCGGGTATGGACATGGGCGGCATCATTCAGAGCGTCGCCGGCGGCGGCATTGGCGGCGCCGTTCTCATGGTGATTGTCGGCATCATCAAGAACGCCATGAACAAGGGCTGACCAGAGCCGCAACGAATGCAAAGGGCGCCTCGCGGCGCCCTTTCTGATTCGCGAAGGTGAAGAACTACAGCTGCGCGGCCGCGAAGGTATCGCAATCGCGCACGTCGGCCGCCTGCATGCCCTGCTTGAACCAGCGCATGCGCTGCTCCGATGAGCCGTGCGTGAAGGACTCCGGCACCACGTAGCCTTGCGAACGCTTCTGCAAACGGTCGTCGCCAATCGCGGACGCGGCGTTCAGCACTTCCTCGATGTCGCCTTCCTCCAGAATCTTGTTGCGCGCATTCGCCTCCTGCACCCAGATGCCGGCGAAGCAATCGGCCTGCAATTCCATGCGGACCTGAAGCGCGTTGCCTTCTTCCTCCGAGACGCGCATGCGCGCGGCCTGGACCTTTTCGGCGATGCCGAACTGGTTTTGGATGTGATGGCCCACTTCATGGGCGATGACGTATGCCTGTGCCGCATCGCCGGGCGCGCCGAGCTTGTTCTTCATGTCCTGATAGAAAGAGAGGTCGATGTAAACTTTGCTGTCACGCGGGCAATAGAACGGACCCATGGCCGATTGCGCCATTCCGCACGCCGATTGCACGAAGCCCGAGAACAGCACGAGATTGGGCTCCTGGTACTGGCGGCCCAATTTCTGGAAGATGTCGGTCCATACGCGCTCGGTCGAACCGAGCACGCGCGCGATGAAGTCCTTGCCGGCATCGGTGGTGACATCCGCCGAGCCGGTTCCAGCGCCGGTATCGCCTGGATTGCTCACATCGGTGCTGCCGCCGGGAATGGAATACTCCGTGCTCTGCTGGCCGCCCGGAAGCTGGATGCCGCCGCCGCCGTTCCACCATGTCGAGAAGATCGACGCCGAACAAAACTTCAGCGCGAAATAGGCGATCACCAGCATCACGATGGTCGAGATGCTGAAGCCGCCGCCGCGCCCGCCCATGGGAATGTTGACGCGGCGGCCACCGCCTTGCGGGAAGCCGAAACCTCCACCCCCTTGACCGCGACGATCCTCGACGTTGTCGCTTGGCCGTTCGTTGTCGAGACGCATGCGCGGTCCTCCCTAAAGCTTGCCCCCGGACCGGCTTTCGGCCCGAACGCGGAATCTGGCCGTAACTCGGGGCAATTTCAAGCTTTGGTTTTGGGCGGCAATTGCCGCCCGTTGGCGCTTCCGCTATGAGGCGCGCCATGTCCGGAACCTTGCGCATCGCCTTGGCCCAACTCAATCCCACGGTTGGGGCCATCAACGCCAATCTCGCGAAAGCGCGCACGGCGATCAGAGAAGCGGCGGGCGCTGACCTTGTGATGTTTCCGGAACTTTATATCGCGGGGTATCCGCCAGAGGACCTGGTGCTGCGGCCGAGTTTCGTGGCCGGGTGCCGGAGCGCCGTCGAGGCGCTTGCTCTGGAAACCGCGAACGGCCCCGCTATTTTGATCGGCGCGCGTGGGCCGATAACGGCAAGCTCTACAATGCCGCGGTCCTCTGCGCGGAGGGCAGGATCGCCGGCGTGCGCTACAAATACGACCTGCCGAACTACGGCGTGTTCGACGAGAAGCGCGTGTTCGATGCAGGCCCAGCGCCGGGGCCGATCGCATTCAAGGGCGTGAGACTCGGCATTCCGATCTGCGAGGACATCTGGACTCCGGAAGTGTGCGAGACGCTGGCCGAAACAGGTTCGGAGATTCTGCTCTCGCCCAACGGCTCGCCCTTCGAGGGCAACAAGGACGATGTGCGGCTCAATCTCGCGGTTGCGCGCGTGGTCGAGACCGGACTGCCGCTGGCCTATCTCAATCAGGTTGGCGGGCAGGACGAACTTGTATTCGACGGCGCGTCCTTCGTGGTGAACGCCGATCGCACTTTGGCGCTGCAAATGCCGATGTTCGAAGAACATGTGGCGATGACCGAATGGCGCAAGACCGGCGATGGCTGGCGCATGGCGGAAGGCGGCTTCGCGCGAATCCCCGAGAAAGAAGAAGAGACATGGAAGGCCTGCGTGCTCGGCCTCAAGGACTATGTCGACAAGAATCGCTTTCCGGGCGTTGTGCTGGGCTTGTCGGGCGGCATCGACTCGGCGGTGGTTGCGGCCATGGCGGTGGACGCGCTGGGTGCATCGCGCGTGCATTGCGTGATGCTCCCCTACGCTTATACCAGCCGCGACAGCCTGGAAGATGCGGAAGCCTGCGCCAAGGCTTTGGGGGTGCGTTATGACGTGGTGCCGATCAAGGAGCCGGTCGAGGGATTTCTTTCGGCGCTGAAGCCGATGTTCAACGGCACCAACCGCGACATCACCGAAGAGAACGTCCAGTCGCGCACGCGCGGAACGATCCTCATGGCGATTTCGAACAAGTTCGGCTCGATGGTTTTGACCACCGGCAACAAGTCGGAAATGTCGGTGGGATACGCGACGCTTTACGGCGACATGAATGGCGGCTTCAACCCGATCAAGGACGTCTACAAGACGGCAGTCTACAGACTGGCGGCATGGCGGAACACGCAAGGCCATGTGATCCCCGAGCGCATCATCACCAAAGCGCCGACCGCAGAGCTTCGCGAAAATCAGAAGGACCAGGATTCGCTGCCGCCTTACGATGTGCTGGACGATATCGTTTCGGGTCTCGTCGAGAACGAATTGCCGGTTGCTGAGATCGTGAAGCGCGGGCATGACGAGGCGCTGGTGAAGCGCGTGCAGCACATGCTCTATGTCGCCGAATACAAGCGGCGGCAGGCGGCCCCCGGCGTCAAGATCACTCGCCGCAATTTCGGCCGGGATCGCCGCTATCCGATCACCAATGGGTTCAGGGACGGGCGGTGAACGGGGAAGTGGACTCCCATCACCTGGTGTGTTATTTTGTGTTCACGAGCAGTTGGAATGCCCCATGAGCGACACGTTTTCCGTCCGAATTCCCAAGGCCCAGCGCGTCTTCCTTGACAAGATGGCGAAGGCGACCGACCGCACGCGCAATCACATCATCAGCAGCGCCGTGGGCAAGATGATGGAGAATTATGAGCATGTTCTCGCCATGGTGGAGGAAGGCGAAGCCGACCTTCGCGCCGGACGCGTTTACGACATGGCAGAGGTCGAGCGAAGCAGCCAGGCGATCATCGACCGCGCCAAGCAACGCTCGTGAGGTCCGTCAGCTGGACCGCACGCGCACGCCGGGAATTCGAAGCTGCGCTGGCCTACATCGCCAAGGACAGCCCCTCGAACGCCCAGCTTGTTCGAGACCGGATATTGAATACGCTGCGGAACATCGAGGCTTTCTCGCTTGGCCTGCCCGGACCCAAGGGGCATCTTAAGCTCTATATCCCGAAGACGTCCTATTTCGTCGTCTTCGACCGGACGCCAAAGGACGACGGCATTGCCATCCTTGCCTTTGTGCACGGTTCGCGAGATTGGGAGCGGATCGACTGGGACAGGATGGATGAAGACTAGACTGGAAACATGAGATGACCACCGTCCGCTTCGCGCCCTCGCCTACGGGGCGCATTCATATCGGGAATGCCCGGACCGCTATTCTCAACTGGCTCTTCGCGCTGAAGAGCGGCGGGGAGTTTGTGCTGCGCTATGACGACACCGATCGAGTGCGTTCGACGGAGGCGTTCGCCAAAGGCATCGCCGAGGACCTGGACTGGCTCGGGATCAAGCCGCATCGGATCGAATGGCAGTCGAAGCGGTTTTCGCGTTACGACACCTTGGCGCAGGAATTGCGCGAGGCCGGGCGGCTTTATGCCTGCTACGAAACGGCCGACGAGCTTGACCGCCGCCGCAAGCGGCAGCTGGCGCGCGGGCTCCCGCCGGTTTACGACCGCGCCGCGCTGAAGATGACGGCGGAAGATCGCCTCAAGCTCGAAGCCGAGGGGCGCAAGCCGCATTGGCGCTTCAAGCTCGACGGGCGGATGGTGGAGTGGACCGACTTGATCCGGGGACCCCAGCATATCGACACGGCGTCACTTTCCGATCCGGTGCTGGTGCGCGAGGACGGCAGCTATCTCTACACCCTGCCCTCGGTCATCGACGATATCGACTTAACCATCACTCATGTGATCCGGGGCGAGGACCATGTCGTCAATACGGCGGTGCAGATCGAGATCACCGAAGCGCTGGGTGGGGCGGCGCCAACTTATGCGCATCATTCGCTGCTGACGGGAGCGGATGGAAAGGGACTCTCGAAGAGGCTGGGATCGCTTTCGATCCAATCGATGCGCGAGGCGGGCCTCGAGGCGATGGCAGTGGTGAGCCACGCGGCGCTGCTCGGCACTTCCGACAACATTCATCCGTGCGCTGATTATCGCGAGCTGATTGACGGTTTCGATCTGCACAAGCTGTCGCGCGCGCCGGCGCGTTTCGACGAAGCGGAACTCAAGCATCTCAATGCGAAACTGCTGCATATGCTGCCTTACGAGGCCGTAAAGGACCGGCTCGACGGCGAGAGCGAAGCGTTTTGGATGGCGGTTCGCGGGAACGTAGAAATCCTATCCGATTCAACGGCTTGGGCGCATATCGTCAGAGATCGATTCAAACCCGATGTGTCCAGCGACCAGCGTGCATTCTTGGACACGGCGCGAACGCTTCTTCCTCCAGAGCCCTGGGATGCTTCAACCTGGAAGGTGTGGACAGATGCCGTGAAAGCGGCCACGGATCGAAAGGGCAAGTCCCTCTTCATGCCGCTCCGTCTGGCCCTCACTGGCATGGACCACGGACCGGAACTCGCAGCACTGCTTCCCCTTATTGGTCGCGAAAGGGCGGCCGAGCGGCTGGGTTAGTTGTCAACATTTTTGTTGACAATTTGGTTTGGAGGATCCATGATTCAAGTTCCATTGACGTGGCGATCTGTTCCCGTTGATGGTTTGCTCTGCCGAGATGATGGCGGAGGACTCCATCTATGAGGAACAGCAATGAAGTATTCCGAATTCCGCCGGTGGCTGAAAAAGCAAGGATGCACATTCGAAACCCATGAAGGTGGCAGCGGCCACATCACTGTGATCTACCAAAGCCGGAAATCACAATTGCCGGCGCATGGCGCCGGAAGGGATCTCAAGAAGGGCCTCGTCGAAGCCATCAAGAAACAACTTGGATTGAAATGATCTCGTATCGCGTAAAACTGCTGGATGATGAAGGCACCGTCCTGGTGACCTCCCCGGATTTCCCTGAACTCGTCACCTTCGGAGACGACCGGGAAGATGCGCTGTCCTATGCTGTTGGCGCGTTCTCTGAAGCCATTGCGGCGCGCATGGCGCATCGCGAACCGATCCCGCCGCCCTCGAAGGGCCGCGCCTCCGATCCGCGCGTGACATTGCCCTTGCAGGTGGAACTCAAGCTCCGGCTTTACCAGAACATGGACGACAAGGGCGTGCGCAAGGCGGACCTTGCCCGCAAGATGAATCTGCACCGGCAGGAGATCGACCGGCTCTTAGACCTCAACCACGCCACCAATATCGCCAGGATCGAGAAGGCATTCGCCGCGCTCGGAAAGACCCTCGACATCGCCGTATCCGACGCGCAATAGTCGCGTGCATGATCCTTGTGGGGCAATACGACTCGCCTTTTGTGCGCCGGGTGGCGGTAACGCTGCATCATTACCACATGCCGTTCACCCGCAATGCGCTCTCGGTGTTCTCGAACGTCAAGGAAATGAAGGCGATCCATCCGATGGTGCGGGTGCCGTCGCTCGTCACCGAAGACGGCGAGACGCTCGTCGATTCAGGAGCGATCCTCGACTATCTCGACGAGAAGGCGGGCCCTGCCCGCTCGCTGACGCCGGCCCACGGACCGGAGCGGCGGCGCGTGCTGCAAGCCATGGCATTCGCAACGGGAACTTCCGAGAAGATCATCGCGCTCTTCTTCGAGCGTCTCTTTCATGAGCCTAAGGCCGTTTCCAAGGATTGGGAGAAGCGGTTGCTCTCGCAGATCGAGGCGGGGATTGCTTGGCTCGAGCACGAATGCGGTTCGCCTTGGTTCATCGACAGCCACATGACCCAGGCCGATGTGACGGTCGGCTGCATGCTGAGCCATCTCAAGCTCCGCATGCCGGAACTGTTTCCGGCAAACAAATATCTCAAGCTCCATTCGCTTTCATTCCACTGCGAGACGCGGGACGAGTTCGTGGCTGCACGGCATTCCGAGAACGAGACAGTGCCGAAGCGGAAGTGATCTAGGCAGGTAGCGGGATGGTTGAGGCGGAGGGGACGTCGTAGCCTTTTTTCACCGCGGGACGCGCAGCGATCTCAAGATACCAGCGCTTCACATTCGGATAGTTATTAAGATCGATCCTTTGCCACTGGTGACGCGCGGCCCAGGGGAAAATGGCCATGTCGGCAATGGAGTAGTCTCCGGCGGCGAAGGGGAATTTGCCGAGCTGCGTGTCGAGCACGCCGTAGAGGCGCTTGGCTTCGGTGGCGAACCATTCTTCCGCAAATGGGGCCTTGCCGGGATTGAAATGCAGGAAGGCATGGGCACGGCCCAGCATCGGCCCGAAGTTGCCCATCTGCCACATCAGCCATTCATGCAAGCGGATGCGGGCGGCGGCTTCCGTGGGATAGAACTTTCCGGTCTTGCCGCCGAGATACATGAGGATGGCGCCCGACTCGAAGACCGATTGACCAGTGTCGCGATCAACGATGGCTGGAATCTTGTTGTTGGGGGAGACTTTGAGAAAGTCCGGCGCGAACTGTTCGTTCTTGCCGATGTCGATGGGGTGGACCTCATATGCGAGGCCCATTTCCTCGAGCGCTATCGAAATCTTCTTTCCGTTCGGCGTGCCCCATGTGTAGAGATCGATCATGTTTCGGTTGCCCCCCTTTTCAGACGAGACATAACGGGTGCCGGCAGGAATGGAAGGTCTTTCACCGAGACGTGATGTAAAAATCCACGCAATCCAGATCTGCTCCGCCTACGTAGCTTGGCCATGTTTCACTTCAGTGTCATCGTTCCGACTTGCGACCGGCCATCGTTGCTGTCCAGAGCCGTAGCGAGCGTCAAGTCGCAAAGTCTCCCCGGCGTCGAACTCATCGTTGTAAACGACGGCCGGCAGATCACCGGACCTCCGGCCGCGACAATGATCGAAACCGGCGGCTACCGGGGCCATGTGGTGGCGCGCAACATGGCCATCGCCGCCGCGCGGGGCGACTACATTGCGTTTCTCGACGACGACGATTACTGGATCGACGGCAGTCATCTGGCGCGCGCCGCCGAACAGCTTTCGAAAGCGTCCGGACTCTATCATGCGGCGGGCCTGATGACGTTCGACATCGGCTCGCCGCCGGTGTTGTTCGACAAGACCGCGGATGCCGCGTCGCTTGCCAAGGACAATACGATTCTGGTGTCGACCGTGTGTTATCCGCGCGCGCTTCATGCATCGCTTGGGACATTCGATGAAACGCTCACCTACTATGCGGATTGGGACTGGTATCTGCGTGTGGCGCGCGCGGGAATTCCCATTTTTCATTCCGCGATTGCCGCGGCGGAGATTCTCCAGCACACCGGAAACATGTCGGGAATTTGCGCGCGAGGGGCTCGCCGGCAAGGCCTCGATGCACTTTCCGCGAAGCACGGACTGGGCAATTTGCCGCTCAAAACTCACTTGAGTTTGGTTTCAGAGAACCCTGGAGTTTGAGATTAAACTATTGATTTTAAACGATTTAACTGGACGACGAAATCTTAACCCTTTGTTAACCCCGGTTTTCCTTGGTTTTCCGCGATCCCGAATCAAAAGACCTGCGGAAAATAAGGGTTTTCAGCGTTGCGTGACTGCGCTATCGCTGTTCACGGCTGATTCGCCAAAGGAGAAGAAAATGGCAGACGAAAAGATTATTACGATTCCCTTGTCCAAGATCGCGGCCGAGCTCGCGGAAAAGCATGAGATGTCGAAGAAGGCCATGGGCGAGTTGCTCGGCGCCTTCGTCGACACCACGGTCAAGAACCTGAAGAAGGGCAACAAGGTGCGCGTCACCGGGCTTGGCATCTTCCAGGTCCGCAAGCGCCCGGCGCGCATGGGCCGCAATCCGGCGACCGGCGAAGCGATCAAGATCAAGGCCAGCAAGAAGGTCGCCTTCCGCGCCGCCAAGGAGCTGAAGGAATCCATCTGACCTTAGGGTGTCGCGCAAGGTGCGGGACGTGAACCGCATCTTGCGCGCCCCGCCAAGGCTCGAGGGATACAACTCGCACCCAGGTGCCCGTGCGGGTTGCTCCGGCCCGGCTCCCTAAGATGTCCGTGGGGCCGGCTGGTACGTGAGCTGCGTCGACGACGACATGCGACCGCACGTCAATCGAACAGCGTCGGCTGCGCTGATCCCGCGTCTTTCGACTTCAGCGGGATGCGCCGATAGCCGAAATCCGTGCGATCTGCGAGATGCGGATAGCGCGTGCGAAACAGCGCCGCGGCGCTGCGGCGGCTGCCCGGAAAGCGCTCCTCCCACCAAACCTCGTAGAGCCTCCGCCGAG
>JAAURV010000208.1 GCA_012032065.1 Hyphomicrobiales bacterium | reverse complement strand
GACTTCGAAGCGGCGGTTTTCGATTTCACGGTAGCGGATGGGATCGGCAAGCGACAGCGAATCGCCCGCCCCGATTGTTCCTCCGCCGGCGCCACCACCCACACATCGGGCGAAATCGCGCGTGCAATTCGCTCCATCGTCTCCAGTCCGGGCGCATGAATGCCATCGTCGTTGGTGACGAGAATGAGCATCAGGGCCTCGTTATGATTTCCCTGCCGCCCATGTAGGGCCGCAGGACTTCCGGGATCGTGACGCTGCCATCGGCGTTCTGATAGTTCTCAAGCACCGCAATCAGCGCCCGGCCCACCGCGACCCCCGAGCCATTGAGTGTGTGCACATATTGCGCCTGCTTCGCGCCTTCCGGCTTGTAGCGCGCATTCATGCGGCGCGCCTGAAACTCTCCGCATACGGAGCAAGACGAAATCTCGCGATACGCCCCCTGCCCCGGCAGCCACACTTCAATATCGTAAGTCTTGCGCGCGCCAAAGCCCATGTCGCCGGCGCAGAGAACGACGGTGCGATACGGCAAGCCAAGCCGCTTCAAGACCTCCTCCGCGCAGCCCGTCATGCGCTCAAGTTCCTCGAGCGATGTCTCCGCCGCGGTGATCGACACCATCTCCACCTTGTAGAACTGATGCTGCCGGATCATGCCGCGCGTATCGCGTCCGGCAGCCCCTGCTTCGGCGCGGAAACATGGCGTATGCGCCGTCAGCCGCATCGGCAGGTGAGCCGCCTCAAGAGTCGCCTCGCGCACCAAATTGGCGAGCGACACTTCGGAAGTTGGAATGAGGCCCATGCGGTTGGTTTTGAAATTCGTTGCGAGATCGCCGTCTCCGCCGAACAGGCCTTCCGTATGGGTGGCCCAGAAAAGATCGTTCTCAAACTTCGGCATCTGATTGGCGCCGAACAGCGCATTCTCGCGCACCAAGAGCGGCGGGCTGACTTCGTTAAAGCCATGTTCGCCGGTGTGCAGATCGAGCATGAACTGCGCCAGCGCTCGCTCCAGCCTAGCAAGCTGCCCCTTCAAAACAACGAACCGCGCGCCCGACATCTTGGCGGCCACCTCGAAATCCATGAGGCCCAGCCATTCGCCGATATCGAAATGCTCGCGCGGCGCGAAATCGAATTTGCGGGGCTCGCCCCAGCGACGGACTTCCACATTGCTCTTCTCGTCGGCGCCATCGGGCACTTCGTCGAGCGGCAGGTTGGGAATGACGGCCAGCGCATCGTTGAGCGCCTGCGTCAGTTTGCGTTCGTCCTCTTCTCCGGAACCAATGAAGTCCTTGAGCGAAGCCACTTCGGCTTTAAGCGTTTCGGCGCGGGCCTTATCGCCCGACTTCATGGCATCGCCGATCTCCTTCGACAGCGAATTGCGCCGGCTCTGGGCATCCTGCAGTTTCTGCAAATGGGTGCGCCGCGCCTCATCGTGTTTCAGGAGTTCGGCTGCCTGGGGCGCAAGTCCGCGCCGCGTCAGCGCCTTGTCGAACGCCTCGGGGTTATCCCGTATCGCCTTGATATCGTGCATGGCCTCGATTCCTTTGCGGCCACCCTATAGGGCTTGGCAAGGCTCGCGGGAAGCAGGCTTTAGGCCGTCTTCTCGGCCTTCTCCGCATCCTCTTCGCGGCGTTTCCGCCGTGCTTCGATCAGGCGGACGGCTTGCACCGAAACCTCGTAGAGCCCCATCAGAGGCACAGCCATGGCGAGCTGCGAAATCGGATCGGGAGGTGTCAATACGGCGGCCACGACGAACACGCCGACAATCGCGAACTTCCGCCCGCTGCGAAGCTGATCGGAGGTGACGATTCCCATCTGCCCGAGCAGCGTCAGGATCACCGGCAACTGAAAACACAGACCAAACGCCAAGATCAGCATCATCACGAAGTCGAGGTACTTCTTGATGTCCGGCATGAGCTCGATGAGCGGCTTGGTGCCATCGCCCACCCCGGCAGCCAGCGCGTAGAAAAACGTGATCGCCACCGGCAAGAGGAAGAAATAAACCAGGCACGCGCCCAGAATGAAGAACACCGGCGTGGCCAGCAGATAGGGACGGAATGCAGCTTTCTCGTTCTTGTAAAGGCCGGGCGCGACGAAACGGTAGATCTGCGTGGCGATCAGCGGGAAGGCGATGAACAGGCCACCAAAGAACGCGATCTTGAGCTTGACCAGGAAGACGCCAAGGAGCTCGGTCGAGATGAGCTTGGGGTCCGTGCCCGTGCCCCAGCGGAACGGCTCCAGCAAGATGACAAGGATCGTGTCGGAGAAATAGAAGCTTCCGATGAACGCGATGAAGAAACCGGCGACGCTATAGATCAGCCGCGTGCGCAACTCGATCAGGTGATCGAGAAGCGGCGCTTCCGTTGCATCGATGTCTTCCTTGGTCATGCCTTGGCGTCGGCGGCTTCGGGTTTGGCCGTTTCCTTGACCGGCTTGGATGGCTCGCCGAAATATTTCTTGAAGTCGTCCTCGGTTTTCTTGGTGTCGCTCACCACCGACTTGGCGATGGCGCCGGCCGGATTGGTTGCCGCCGAAACCGTGGACTTCAGGTTTTGCACTTCCTTCTTAACGTCGTCGAGGCCCGCTTTCCTTCATGGCCTCGTCAAGGTGGCCCTGAAACTCGCTGGCCATGCCGCGCATTTTCTTGATCGTCTGACCGAGCGCCCTCAGCACCGCCGGCAGATCCTCGGCCCGATCACGATGATCGCGACGATGGCGACGACGACCATTTCGGTATAGCCGATGCCGAAATCGAACATTCAGTATCTCCGGCGGACGTGAAGCCCCGTGGCCGACGTTAGCTCTTGACCTTGTCCGCCTGCTTGACGCTGTCGGCCGACTGGTTCTCGAGCGACTTGGCTGCGGCATCGGTGGTCTGCGTCTCTTCCTCCGACAGGCCTTTCTTGAAGCTCTTGATGCCCTTGGCCACATCGCCCATCAGATCGGAAATCTTGCCGCGCCCAAACAGCAGCACCACGACCAGGATAACCAGGATCCAGTGCCAGATCGATAACGAGCCCATCTCTTTACTCCTCGACGAATTGTTCAGGCGCAATCGCGCTTGCGCCAGTGTGAGGCCGCTTATCGCAGAATCGCCAGTGGGCTGCAACAAAGCGCTCGTCCCTTTATATGGGGCGCTGCCCGCCCTGCGCAAAGACGTGCACCTGATCGTCATCGACCTTGAATTGGGCGGTATGGCCCTTCTCTGGCCGCTGGCTGCCGCCGATGACCGCGGTGAGCGGCTCTTCGATGCCCTTGAACAGCACGGAACAGCGCGTCGTTTCGCCCATGAAGCGCGCCTCCAGCACATAACCTTCGATGCCCACTTGGCCCCGCGCCAGCCGAAGCCCTTGCGGGCGGATCATCACCAGCGCCGGTTCTCCTTCGGTCAGGTTTCCCGCGGCGAAAGTGCCGAGTGGCGTGTCTATGTTTCCCGCTTTAACTTTGCCCCACAGCTCGTTGACGGTGCTGAAAAACCGCGTGGCTTCGGGATCGGCGGGACGCGTGAACACATCGTGCGGCGTTCCCTCCTGCACCAGTCTGCCCCGACGCATCATGAGAATGCGATCAGCGATACCCATGGCTTCCTCAGGGTCATGGGTCACCAGCATCACCGTGGCGCGGGTTTCGCGAAGAAGCGCCAGCGTTTCATCGCGAACCTGCTCGCGAAGCCGCTCATCCAGCCCCGAAAACGGCTCATCCAGCAACAATACCTGCGGCCTTGGAACCAGCGCACGGGCCAGCGCCACCCGCTGCTGCTCGCCGCCCGACAGCATATGGGGATAGTCTTGGCGGCGCGAGGCAAGCCCCACCCGTTCGAGCGCGTGAAGCGCTATGCCTTTCGCCTCCTTTCGCCCCAGGTCGCGAAGGCCAAAGGCTACGTTTTTCAAAACCGTCATATGCGGAAACAATGCGAAATCCTGAAACATAAGGCCGATCTTGCGCCGTTCGGGCGGCACAAAGGCCGAAGGGCCCGCTACTTCCTGGCCATCCAGCAGAATGCGGCCGGCCTCCGGGCGTTCGAGGCCAGCGACGAGCCGCAGCAAGGTGGTCTTGCCACACCCAGAAGGGCCTAAAAGGCAAGCAATTTCACCGGGTTTGACGCTGAAGCTCACATTGTGGAGAATATGCACTTCACCAACGGAGAACGCGACCGTCTCAATATCGAGCCCCCCGGCAATTGTAGCGCCCGCAGTGCCGCGCATTCCCCATCGCTGGCGAACGGTGTCCTCGCTTTCCGCGATCCGATCCGTCATGAGCGGGGACTTACAACAAAGACGCGCGGGAAAGCTAGCGAAGCTGGTAACCTTCCGTCGCGAGACGGCTTATGTCCGCCCGCCGCTTGTGCTATCCAAAGCTTGAGAAGGGGCACTGTTTCCACCCGATGGACGCAGCCGTGGTTGTTCGGCCTGCGTGGAGCCCCGAGATGAAGTCTCATCACCTCTCCGGAACTCGCCGCGCGATCGACGCCTCCTGGCGGCGAACAAGCGGGTGTTTCTGGCTGGCGGCAACAAAATCAACCTCAGGAGGACGGCAATGACGACGCTCAAATGGCGCAATGAAATTCTTGTAAACACCACGCAACCGGGAAACCAGGATCAATCGGCCGTCGCGGCGCTCGCCGATGGCGGTTTCGTCATCGCCTGGCGCGACGACGGCCTGGCGGACTCGATCATCCGCTGGCAGCGGTTCAACGCATTCGGCGCAAGGATCGACGGCGAACGCGACGATGGCGCGAGCTTCGGCGGCGACCAGTCCGCTCCGGCGGTCGTGCAACTGTTCGACGGAAGCCTGTGGATCACGCAACAGGACTTCGACGCCCCGGCCAATTCAGACATCGAGGGCAGCACCTACTCGCTCGCCACTGGCGGCCGGATTCTGTTCCGCCAGCCGATCGTCACCGCCAACAACGAGCAATCGGCGCGCGTGGCCACGCTCGGCGGCCAAGGCTCGGTGGCCGTATGGACCGATCTGACTTCGACCACCGGCGATATCTTCATGCATGGCGTCACCGCAGCCGGCGTCAACAGTTTCGGCACCGTGGCGGCGGGCGTCATCGTCAACACCAATGCCGGTTCGCTCGCCGCGGCGCAGTTCGCGCCCGATGTGGCGGCAAGCAACGACGGTCAGCGCTTCGTCGTCGTCTGGCAGGATGACGGATTGACAAGCGGCGATATCCGCGCCCGCGTCTTCGATTTCAGCGGCGGGCAGATCACCGCTGAGTTCGGCGTCAATGTCTTCACATCGAGCTCCCAGCAAGCGCCGGCCGTCGCATGGATCAGCCCGACCAAGTTCGTCACCGCCTGGCATTCCTTCGATCCCACCTCCGGCGACGGCTCCAGCACGGCGATCAAATACGTCATCCGCAACATGGACGGCACGGCCCAAGGAGCGGAGCGCCTGGCCAACAGCTCGACCCACGACACACAGATCAATCCGGTCATCTGCGCCCTCAACGATGGCGGCTTCGCCATCGCCTGGGCCGACAACAGCCTGAACGGACCGGACAGCGATCAGGCGATCCGGCTCCAGGTCTTCGACGGCGCCGGCGAGAAGCGGGGCGCCGAAATCGTGGTCAACACAACCACCAATTCGAGCCAGATCGAACCGTCTTTGACGACGCTCGCGGACGGCCGCATCGTGGTGAGCTGGACCGACTTCAGCACCTTCGCCTCAGGCAACGGCACGTCGATCCGCAGCCAGATCATCGATCCGCGCGACGGCATCATTGACGGCACATCCTTTGTGGACCTGCTCTACGGACACGACCTCGTCAACGACCAGATCAGCTGCGGCGACGGCGACGACACCGCCTTTGGCCTGAATGGCTCCGATCAACTCTTCGGCGCCTTCGGCTCCGATGTCCTCGATGGCGGCAAGGGCGACGACTACCTCTTCGGCGGCAACGACAA
>JAAURV010000207.1 GCA_012032065.1 Hyphomicrobiales bacterium | reverse complement strand
CAAGGGCGCCAGCGCCCGCAAGCCTTCCAGATCGTGCTGGATTTGATCGCTGACCACGATGGGTTGCACATATCGCGTACCACCATGCACGATGCGATGCCCGATGCCGGCGAAGTTCGCCGGTTCGTGACCATGATCGTTCAGCCACTCCGCCGCGACCAGCAAACCTTCGGCCGGCGTGGTCACGAACGCCACTTCACGCGACTCATGCCCATCGACCTGAAGCCTTGGATGCGAGCCGATGCCCGAAACCTGGCCTTTCAGTTTTGGCGACATGCCCTCATAGACCGCGAACTTCAGCGACGAAGAACCGGCGTTGAGAACCAGGATTGCGCTCATCGCCCTCGCTTGCCTCCATGGGACTCACACATCTTCGCAATTGTCCTCTCCCGCGAAGCGGGAGAGGAGGGGGACCCGAGGCGCGAAGCGCCACGGGGAAGGTGAGGGGGTGTCAAGAAATTCTCTGACTCACCCTCACCTCCCCATCATCTGACGCATGATGGGTCCCTTCCTCCCCGCTTCGCAGGGGAGGACAGTAGGAGCAATCGAGATATCCGCTCAAGAACCAGCTTCAGGCTTCGAAATAGTCCATGCTCCGTGCGATCTCGCGGGCGATCTGTTTCGACTTGTGCACCGAAGCCGAGAACGGCTCGAAGGAGACATAACCCTTATAGCCGTCCTTCATCAGCCGCGCGACCTGGCCCTTGTTGTCGATCATGTCGCCAGCATCCACCATCACCCGGTGCGGATCGCGCATGGTTGCCAGCGACTGCGCACGGTCGGTGACACCCGAGACGTGAATGAGGCCGGTGCGATCCGCGAAGAACTCGGTCTCGCCCGCAACGAAATGATGGAACGTATCGTGCGTCAGCTTGAAGCGCTTGGCCCCGCCTACGGCATCGATGGCCGCGACCGCCTCGGCCTTGCGGCGCAGCGAGCACTCTTCGAACCCGAGCGGCTCCACGCAGCCGATGAGACCATGATTCTTGAGAACGGACTTCAGCCCATCCAGCGCCACCCGCAGCCCCTCGAGCCGCACCGCCTGATCGGGCCGGAACTTGGTGTCGTTGGTGGGAACCAGAATAAGGTTCTTCGCTCCTGTAAGCGCTGCATACTCAGCAAGTCGATTGGCCTCATCCGCCTTCTTGCGGTTCCACTGGTTCCAGCGCTGCAGCGCATTCACATTGATGATGGTGATGCCGTTGTCCTTCGCCAGCTTCCCGATCGCCTTGGCATTCTTGTTCCCCATCAGCGCCGTCGGAATGTCATTGCGGATTTCGACATGATCGACGCCCAGATTCCGCGCCAGATCGAAAAACGCCGCATATCCAAGCCTCGGCGCTACCATATGATTCAGCGAAAAAAGCATCCGTCCGTCCTCTCCGATAAAGCATGGCGGCGCTGTTACAAGCACCCGCCACAGGCGTCATCCGCGCGATGACGGAATATCGCAGAATCTATCACGCCGCACGCGTACCCAGCTTCAGATCCATGGCCTCCAAAACGCGGACGACGGTTGCAAACTCCGGATTGCCCTCGGCGCTGAGCGCCTTGTAAAGGCTTTCCCGAGTTAATCCCGCCCTCTTAGCGACTTTCGCCATACCACGCGCGCGCGCCACGACGCCAAGTCCATGAGCGATGAGGGCAGGGTCGCCCGACTCGAATATCTCATCCAGATATGCGCGGATCATCGCGGGGCTGTCGAGATAGTCGGCGGGATCGAATTTCTTGGTCTTCAGTTTGTATTTGGCCATGTTAACCTCACATTTCTTGAGCGAGATTCCTCGCCAGCGCGATATCTCTGTTTTGCGAAGCCTTGTTGCCGGCGAGAGCAGAAGGATCACTGCTTCGCCGCGCCGGCAAAAGTAGACGCGGTATCCTGGGCCGTAATCTATCTTCAGTTCGCTAACTCCACCTCCAAGAGCTTTCACTACTCCTGGGTTGCCGACTGCAAGCCTGCCGATGCGAACAAGGATTTTTGCGCGCGCTCGCTCGTCCCGCAAACGGTCGAAAAAATCAATGAATTCCCGTGTTCGCCGGATTTCGAACATCGAGTCCACCGTATCCTATGGGATACAGAGAGTCAACCAGCTTGCGCCCGCATATCATCCTTCGAAATCCCCGCCACCTCGACCGGCTTCTTCATCGCGTCCCGCCTGAAGGGTTCGCCGAGTTCCTGGTTGATCATCGCTTCGATCAGCGTGGTCTTGCCGCGTTTCATCTGGTCTTCAACCGCCTTGGCGAGCGCATCGCGCAGCTCGTCCATGGTCCGCGCGACCACACCTAGCAGCCCGCAGGCTTTGGCGATGCCGGCATAGGAGACATTCTCGTCCAATTCGGTGCCGACGAAATTGTCGTCGTACCAGAGCGTCGAGTTCCGTTTCTCCGCCCCCCATTGATAGTTGCGGAACACGATCATGGTGATCGCGGGCCAGGGTTTGCGGCCAATGGCGGTCAGTTCCGTCACCGCGATGCCGAACGCGCCGTCACCCGCGAATCCGACAACCGGCACATCCGGGCACCCGATCCTGGCGCCGATCACCGATGGCAGTCCATAACCGCAAGGGCCAAACAATCCGGGCGCCAGATATTTCCGCCCCTCGTCGAAAGTGGGATAAGCATTGCCGATGGCGCAATTGTTGCCGATGTCGGAGGAGATAATCGCGTTCCTCGGCAGCGCTGCCTGAATGGCGCGCCAGGCCATGCGCGGGCTCATCCACTCGGGCTTGGCTTGCCGCGCCCGCGCGTTCCATGTGGTGCCCGGATCGTCCTGCTCGTGATCCATGGACGAGAGTTCCTGCGCCCAGCGCGACTTGGTGGTGGCGATCAAATCCTTCCTTGCCCCGCGCCCTTGATCGCCCGCCTTGGACGAAAGCTTCGCCAGAATGCCTTCCGCGACTTTCTTCGCATCGCCCACAATCCCAACCGCGACCTTCTTCGTAAGCCCGATGCGGTTGGGATTGATGTCCACCTGAATGATCTTCGCATCTTTCGGCCAGTAGTCGAGCCCATAGCCGGGAAGCGTCGAAAACGGATTGAGCCTGGTGCCGAGCGCCAGCACCACATCCGCTTGTTTGATCAATTCCATTCCCGCCTTCGAGCCATTGTATCCAAGCGGCCCCGCAAACAGCGGATGGTTTCCAGGAAACGCATCGTTATGCTGATAACCCACGCACACCGCCGCATCGAGCCGCTCCGCCAGCGCGCGCGAAGCCGGAATCGCGCCCCCGATCACCACCCCCGCGCCATTGAGGATCACCGGGAACTTCGCCTCCGAAAGCAGCTTCGCAGCCGCCGCGATTGCATCCTCGCCACCCGAAGGCCGCTCGAAAGCCACCACCGCCGGAAGTTCGATGTCTACAACTTGCGTGAAATAATCGCGCGGCATGTTGATCTGTGCGGGCGCCGAGAGCCGCTTGGCATTCATGATTACGCGGTTGAGCACTTCCGCCACCCGCGCCGGATCGCGCACCTCTTCCTGATAGCCTACCATGTCCTTGAACAGCGCCATCTGCTCCACTTCCTGGAACCCGCCCTGGCCAATGGTGCGGTTGGCCGCCTGCGGCGTCACCAGCAAGAGCGGCGTATGATTCCAGTAAGCCGTCTTCACAGCGGTCACGAAATTCGTAATCCCCGGCCCGTTCTGGGCGATCATCATGCACATCTTGGCCGAAGCCCGCGTATACCCATCCGCCATCATCCCGCCCGACCCCTCATGCGCGCAGTCCCAGAAGGTGATGCCGGCCTTGGGAAACAGATCCGAGATCGGCATAAACGCCGACCCGATGATCCCAAACGCATGCGCGATGCCATGCATCTGCAGAACTTTGATAAAGGCCTCTTCGGTGGTCATTTTCATGGTGCGGGTTCCTCAGGCAGACAATTGAACGCTATCTAGGGCGCGCCCGTAAAGCAGGCGAGCGCCAGTTCCGCCCGATCCCTCCCGCCAGTAAAGCGGGGCTTGGAATGGGGTCTCGAAGTGTTATATTGTAACAATCATGTCCTTCCCGGCTTCCCATCACAACCACTCGCAATGCACCGCCGATCTGCTCGGCCGCGCTGAACGCACCTGCGAGCGGCGGGGATCGCGCCTCACCGCGCAGCGCCGCGAGGTTTTGAACTGCGTGGCCGAAAGCCACAATGCGGCGGGCGCTTACGAGATCATCGAGCGCATGGCCTCGCACGGTCCGCGCCCCGCGCCGATCACCGTCTATCGCGCCCTCGATTTCCTGCTCGCCCACGGCCTCGTTCACAAGGTCGAAAGCCGCAACGCCTATGTCGCCTGCTCGCATTCCCATGACGGTGAGCCAGCGGCACTTCTGGTCTGCGAGTCCTGCGGCCTTGTGGCGGAACTCGATGCGCCGGAGGTCTTTACGAAGCTCGAAAGCTCCGCCAAGGCGCAAGGCTTCGCTCCCCAGCGCTGCATCGTCGAGATGACCGGCCGCTGCGGCCAATGCGCGGGTTCCGCCTGATGCTCAAGAAACAGGACGCGCTCATCAGTGCACGGAGCATCACCGTCGCCCATGGCGGCCGCACCATCCTCGACCAAGTCACCCTCGACGTGGTCAAGGGCGAGATCGTCACCGTGATCGGCCCCAATGGCGCCGGCAAATCGACTCTGGTCCGCGCCATGCTGGGGTTGGAGGTTTTGAAGGGGGGCAGCGTCGTCAAGTCTCCCGGCTTGCGCGTGGGCTATGTTCCGCAGCGCTTTCCGCTCACCCCCAACGTGCCGCTCGACGTGGCGCGGCTTCTCTCTCTCACGCTTCGTCCGTCCGCCGATCAAATCGCAACCGCGCTGGAGGAACCGGCATCGCCCATCTCGCCCGCGCCTCCGTCGCGACGCTGTCAGGCGGCGAACTGCAGCGCGCGCTTCTTGCCAGAGCGCTTCTCCGCAAACCCGGCCTTCTCGTGCTCGACGAACCGGTCCAGGCCGTCGACTTCATCGGCGAAACCAAACTCTACGAACTGATCGCCTCGATCCGCCGCAAGCATGGCTGCGGCATCCTCATGGTGAGTCACGATCTCCACATGGTGATGGCCGAAAGCGATCACGTCGTCTGTTTGAACGGCCACGTCTGTTGCGAAGGCGGTCCCGAGAAGGTGCGGAGCGATCCGGAATTCGCCCGTCTCTTCGGCCCAAATGCCGCCAAGGTCATCGCAACTTACACCCATCACCACGATCATGATCACGAAAGCCATGAGCATGAGCAACATCACCATGGCCACAAGCGCTAATCCAACCACCCTTCCCCCATCGGGGGAAGGTGGCGCGCAGCGCCGGATGAGGCCTTGCCGCTCGCGCGATGTCAGAACTTTAGCGATACTACCTTTCCTCAAGACCCTCATCCGGCGCTTCGCGCCACCTCCCCGGCGGGGGAAGGGTGAAGTCGCGCGCCATCATCCCAGCATCTTCCTCACCTGCGCCACCAGCTCCGCCTCCGGAACCGAAACCTGCGCAAGCCGTTGCGATGCGTATTCTTCGCGCGACGCAATGCCGGAAGCGAGTTCGCTGCCAAGCCGCAGATCCTTGATCTGCACCTCGCCCCTGGCCCTTTCGTCACCGCCCTGAATGACAACCAGCGGGCACCCACGCTTGTCCGCATATTTCATCTGCGCCTTCATGCCGGCCGTGCCGACATACATTTCCGCGCGCACGCCTGCGGTCCGAAGCTGCTGCACCATCCGCCAGTAATCACCCTGCCAGCCCTTGTCCATCACAAGCACCACGACCGGCGCCAGTTCATCCGTAGACTGAGCTTTCCCGACCAGCTTCAGCGCCGAATAAAGCCGCGACACGCCAAGTGAGAAACCCGTCGCGGGAACCTTCTGTCCTGTGAAGCCGCGCAACCAGATCGTCACTACCGCCCGCCCGACCTCCGACGGGAACCCGAAAGCGGGTATGGGCATTT
>JAAURV010000206.1 GCA_012032065.1 Hyphomicrobiales bacterium | reverse complement strand
CGGATCGCGCAGCATGGAGACGGCGCGGTTCCGGGCGTTTCTGATCGAAACTGTTTCGCTCATGAGCGCGGGACGCGCTGAAGCGATGCGCGGGATGAGGGAGACGGTGTTCGTCGTCGATACCGGGAACCGCCGTTTGGGTTACCGGGACGGAAAGACGATCGACGTGCCCGAGGGCATCGCGTTCAGCGCGGCGGCGGCGCAAACGCAAGCGCTGAGCGAGGATGTGGTTGGCATCCGTTTCTATCCTTCGGGCGAATCGAGCGGCGGCGGTCTCAAATTCGTGTTCCGCGAGCGGACCTATGAAATCCGCGTCAACTGGCTGACCGGCGATGTTTCGCTTCCACCGCTCTGAGGAGCGCGGCTTCTCGATGGTCGAGGTGCTGTGCGCCATGGCCATCGCCGCAATGGCGCTTGTGGTGCTTTTGCGCGGAACCCAGCAATCGCGAAGTGCCGCAAGTTATCTTGACTCGCATCTGGGGGCGCGGATCATCGCCAATACGATCCTGCAGGACGAGATGGCGGCGCGGAGCTCCGATACAAGTCCCCGCGAGGGCGATTCCGGCGTCTATCGCTGGCGGCTCAGGGTTGAGCCGGCGAGCATTGCGGGCCTACGTCCCGGTGCAAGGCTTAATCGCGTGACCGTCACGGTGACATGGCCAAAAGGGTCGCTGTCGCTCGATACGTTGAAGTTGCGGGAGTGAGGCGATGGCGCGCTCCTCATCATCCGCCGGCTTCACGCTTGTCGAGATCATCGTCGGGCTGCTGGTTTCTTCGCTGATACTGCTCAGCCTCAATTTCGCGATGACACAAATCAATCGCGGTTCGCTGCGGACGCAGGCGAGCATTGGAGAGCAAACTTCGTTTGCGGCGGCGCTCAAGGCGATCGCCGGCGATCTGTCGCGGATCGAGCGCGTGCCGGACGATGCATTCGAACCGGTCCGTTTCGAATTCGCGGGCAGGGCTTCGGAGCTGCGCTACGTGCTGGCCGAGCGGCCTAGCAACAATCGCGCGGGGCTTTACTGGGTGAGGCTGTTGGTGCGCGAAGGGGCGGGGGGCATCGAGTTGGCGCGGCAGCGCCAGCCTTACGTGCGGGGCAAGAACGATGCGGAATGGCGGGACGAAGTGATACTGTTGAGCGGACGCTTCGGGGCGCAGTTCGCCTACCGCGCCGCGAGTGCGGGTTTTCGGGGATGGTCGCCGCAATGGCAACCCGCCAATCTGCTGCCCGGGCAGATCAAACTGGAAATTACCGATCTCGATACCCGGCGGTTGCGCGTGCCGGTGTTCGTGCAGACCCTGAAGATCGACGCGGAGACGGCCTGCGCGGGCAAGGATGCGCCAGGGTGCACGCTCAAGACCAACGGCATTCTGCAATGAGCAAACCCCGCGAAAACGGCATCGTGCTGCTCATCGTGTTGTGGACGCTCGCCATGATGACGCTGATCGTCGTCGCCATGAGCGCTTACGCGCAGCGCGGCATCTCGCTTGCGTCGGTGGAAACGGACCGGTTGCGCTCCGATTGGGCGGTTGTCTCGGGAGTCGAGGCGGCGAAGGCCTATATCGTGGGTTTGAGGCCCGAAGAGCGGTTAGTACTCGATGGGCGCGAGCTGACTGTCGATGTAGGCCAAGGACGGCGCGTGCGCATAGTCATCAAGGAGGGCGCGGGGTTTGTCGACATCAACCGCGTTGATGCGCGGCTGCTGCAAGGCGTGCTCGCCAGGGCGGGCCTCGGCGAAGTGGAAATCGGTCCATTGATTCAGGCGTTGGGCAATCTGCGCCTAAAGGCCGCGAACCCGGCGAAGACGCAGCAGCCGGCAGCGGGGCAGGAGGAAAAGCCGGAGGTTCCATCGGCGGGCCTTGTGTCGCTCATGGAACTCCTGAGTTTGCCCGGCATGGATGCCGCGGCGCTGAAGGATGCCATGCCGTTGCTCGGCCTCCATAGCGAAGACGGCAAGATCAATCCGCTCTCGGCGCCGGAGGAGGTGCTGCGGGCGGTCCCCAATATGACGGCGGAGGAGATCGCCAGCATCCGCGCCGCCAAGGCGAGCGGCAATGCAAAGGCCGCAATCGGCGCCGTGGTGGAGAAGTATGCCGATTTCCTGGCACTCAACGACGCAAAAATCTTTGTTATCGACGCGGTGGCCGAAGGCGGACGCGGGCTCGTCGCGGGCGTGCGCGGGCAAACCACGGTGATCCTGGAGCCTGAAAGCCGGCCGCCCAAATTTCGCACTTTGGCGCTGTCATGGTAGGTTCGGTCCAAGATCGGATGTGAGTATGAACAATTCCGCGACAGCCTATGCCGTTAACCGTGTTTCGCGCGGCGCGCGATGGCTCAAGACGTGTGTTTCGGCGTTCATCGGCGAAGTGGCGCAGAAGCTCGATTCGCGTGAGGCAAGCCGCGCTCTTGTCAGGGTTGAGCGGGATCACGCGGATCTTCACGTGCGCGACCGGAATGGCGAAGCGCGGCATGTCGCGCGCGTGGAGGGCAGTTTCGATTCGGCAGCTATCCGTTTCCGCGAGCAGTTGACGTCAAAGCAAAGACAGGCCGTCGCCCTGCGGATCGGAGCCGGGCGCGCGCTCATCACGACGATCAGTCTGCCGCAAGGCATTGCCGATGTCTTGCCGGCCGTGGTTCGCAATAAAATCGAGAGTCTTGGGCCTTGGCCGTTGGAAGAGACGGTATGGGGATATCGTGTGGCCGGCAGCCCGCGCGATGGGCAGATCGGCGTCGATGTGGCGCTCACCAGCCGAAGCAAGCTTGACGAATTGCTACGCCCGATGGAGGCTGCGGGATTGCGGATTGGGCGGATCGATGCGCAAGATCCGGAGCAGGGCGGACATATTGTTGCCTTCGACTTCCACGATGCGCGGCGGCGGGTTCGTTTGCGGCGCATCGCGAGCACCGCTATTGCCGCGATGTTGATCGCTCCCTTGATCACCGCATCGCTTGGCGGCTATCGCTGGTACGCGGCGCAGAACGAGCTAACGGCGGTCGAGGCGCGGATCGCTTTGTTGGAATCGGGATTGCGCGGCGGCGATGCGGCCGCCGGTTCGGCTGTACTCGCTCAGGCGAACCAGCTTTATGCGCGCAAGCGAGACAGCGAGCCATTCGTGACGGTGCTCGCCAAACTTTCCGAACTGCTGCCCGATCGGGTGTGGCTCGATTCGCTCAGCCTCGAGAACGGCATCGTCACCATCACCGGGCGGGGCAGCGGCGTGCCGGCGCTGATCGAGACATTGGAGTCCTCGCAGCTCTTCAAGGCAGCGAATTTTGCCGCAGCCACCCAGCACGATGGCGCGGCGAACATCGACACTTTTTCGATCTCCGCGATTGTCGAGAGCAAGGGAGCCCTGAAATGATGGCGGCGCGGGCGGGGAAATGGCTGTCGCCACAGGCGGCATGGGGCCTTGTTGCATTGATGTTCGGTCTGGCGCTTGCCGTTGCCGCGGCGGCCGCTCCTTATTTCGGCATTGTTTCGGCGCAACAGCAGATCGCCGAACGGTCGAATGAGTTGCGGTTTTTAGAGAGGAAGCTCGGCGCGCTCAGAAATCGCGGCTGGCGATCGGCGTCACCGACGACTTTGCGCCGATGTTCGTTACCGGCGCCACCCCTGGACTTGGTCTCGCCGAATTGCAGCGGCGGATCGGCGAAGTCGCGGCTCAAAGCGGCATGAAGGTTGCGCGCGCCCAGCCGCTCGTGTCCGATCAAGAAGCAGGTTCGGCACTGCGCATGGATGTGGAGATGACCGGCAACATCGGGGCCTTGCGCGGCTTCCTGCTCGCGCTGGAGACGGGTCTGCCGGTGATTTTCGTGCGCGAGGCGAGGATCGCGGCGGCGCCTGAAGGATCTCTCGTGGTGGCGCTGCAAATTGAATCCCACGGCACATGGAAGGCGGCAGCCAAATGAACCGCCGCCTGGTTTATCTTCTCGCCACCATGGCTGTGCTCGGCGGTTACGCGGCATGGAGCCAGGGCGGCGCCTTGACCGCGCTCGTCTCTCCGGCGAAGCAGCAGGCGGCGGCGGCTGTCAAGACGTTGCCCGCCGCCAAATCCAATCCGCCCGCTGCCTTGAATCCGCTCGATGGATTGGATGAGCGCGCGGTTGCGGCGATCGTGGAGCGGCCGCTGTTCAGCCAGTCGCGAAGGCCGCCCGCTCCGCCGCCGGATCCTGTACCTCCGCCAGGCGAGGCGCCTGAAGTCGTGCCGGCGCCGCAAGGGCCTGTGCTGTCCGCCGAAGATTTCACCTTGCTCGCGGTCTCCAGCGCCGGCCAGCACAAGGTCGCCGTCATCCGTGTCAATGGCAGCAACGAGGTGTTCTATCTGCGCGAGGACCAACCGCTTCTGGACTGGCGTGTCCTGAATGTCGGAACGCGCGATGTGAAGATCGGAAATGACGAGGCGCATGTCACCATCACGATGTTCGACAAGCCGCGGGCGGCGGCGATGCCTGGCGATACGACCCAATCCGCCGAGGCCGCGGAGCAGCTCATACCGGACGACCCAGTCGTAAACCCCGCGACAACGAAGCCGAAGGGGACCGTGTTTCATCCCGATGCGGGCAAGACGATGAAACCGCCCGGCGCGATACCGCAAAACGAAGGCGGCGGCTGACAAACGAAAAAGGGGCGGACCTTTGTCCGCCCCTCTCGATTCAAGTGCCCCGTTCTCAGCGTTGCAGGTGTCCGCCGCGATAGGGCAGATTGTCCAACTCCACCCGCGACACTCTTGCCCGGGCCGCTGGCGGCACAAGCGGATCTCTGCGATTTCCGATCGTTATGATCGCATGGGCGGTGGCATCGCTCATCTCGCGAAGCGTCTTCAGTCCCAACGAGCCGACGTTGTTAATGTCGTCGCAGGCCTGATGGTAGCAGATATCGTAGGCGATGCCTGCTTCGCCGCCGAAGATCACGGCCTCTTCCGCCGTCTTGAGCCCCTCCGCGCCGGTGAAAAGACCACCCGCCGGTATGCCAACGTCGATGAACGGCCCGTAGTCGGAGCGCCCGTCGAATGCTGTTGGTTTGTTGGCAAGGCCTTTCGCCGCGAAGTAGTCGAGGAACACATCCTCGATTACATCCGAACCTGCCGGGCCAGCATCCGGCGTATCGGAGCCGTCGCCGTCATAAACGAAGCGCACGGCGTTGGGCGAGCCGATCATGTCGAAGTTGAGGTTGGCGAAGATCTTGGCCCGTTCTTCATCGCTCAGATTCGTTACGTAATGCTCCGAGCCAAGAAGCCCGCTTTCCTCTGCGCCCCACCAGGCGAAGCGAACCGCGTTGCGTGTCCGGAATCCGCCCCTCTGCATCTGGAGTGCGATCTCGAGAAGGGCGGCACTGCCGCTGCCGTTGTCGTGGATGCCGGGTCCCTCGAACACGCTGTCGAGGTGGGCGCCGACCACGACGACGCGATTGCTGTTGGAATGGCGGTGATGGCGTTTCTCCGCGAGCAGGTTAACGGTGTTGCGGATTTCCGACAGAGTTTCGGTTTTGACGCGCACGGTTGGCGAAGCGAGCGCGGCCAGTTCCTCGCCGACGGCGAAGGATGCCGACAGCACCGGGATGGTCACCGGCGCGCCAAGCGTGCCGCCGAAGTTATCGGTGCGGCCAGGGTTGCCCTCGTTGAAAACGATCGCGGCAGAGGCACCCGCTGCGGTGGCGTTCTCCACTTTCTGCGCGAAGGAGCAGGTGCCGCGCTGGATCAACGCAATGTTACCCGGCACGAAGCCGGTGAAGTCGGCGGGATCGCAGCCCGAAGCGCTGTTCGGAGGCGGAGCGGGATTGGGCGGGATGACGATGCCGCCGGCATTTTGCAGCACGGCGGTTACATCGCCGCTGGCCGAATAATCCATCGTGCCGTAGTCGGTGTCGAGGACATAGTCCTTGATGTTCGGTTGCGTCTGCTGCAGGACCGGATCGGGGCCGGCCGGTTGGCAAAGACATCGCCGGGCAACA
>JAAURV010000205.1 GCA_012032065.1 Hyphomicrobiales bacterium | reverse complement strand
GATCGCGCCCTCGGTTTCGGCTGATGCGTAAGCGAGACCTTTGGAGCCGAGTTTGACGATGGCCGTGCCGAGGCCCTGTCCACGCAACTCGCGCGCCGCCTTCAGCGCTTCGTCAAGCGTCGCGGGTTGCCAGCCGATGAGCGCGGCGGTTTCGACTTCATTGGGCGTGGCGATATCGGCATAACGCCAGACGTCTTTCGGCAGTCCGTCTTTCGGCACGGGCGCCGGATCGAGAACCACGCGGCCGCCATTGGCGCGCACGATCTTCGCCGCCGCGAGCGAGGCCGCGAGCGGCACTTCCAATTGCAGCAACAGCACGCTAGCTTTTTCCAGCGCGGGCCTGGCGCGCGCGACGTCGCTTGCGTCCATCCGCATGTTGCTGCCGCTGACAATGGCAATCGCGTTCTGCCCGCCTTGGCCGACATAGATGATGGCGAGACCTGTCGCGCCGCCGGAGTCGCTCGCGATGCCTTCGGGTTTCACGCCTAGGAGGTGATCTCGCGAAACGCGGCTTTGGCGAAATCATCCACGCCGAGGCGGCAGACGAAGGTGACATCGCTTCCGAGTTTCGTGGCCGCCACCGCCTGATTGGCGCCCTTGCCGCCGAGGCCCCAGTTGTAGGACGTGCCGGCCAATGTCTCGCCCGGTTTTGGCAGGCGCTCGAGATAGGCGGTGATGTCCATGCCAATGCTTCCGAATACCGCGACCGCCATTGAACCCGCTCCTACTTCACGCCCCGCATTCTCGCGGCAAGATACTGGAAGAAGCCGGGATGATACCAGAGGCCGGACGTGCCTTCGGGGCCGCGGCTTTCGAGGCGGCCAAGCAGCGCATCGGCGACGGCTTGTTTCAGCAATGGCAGGGCGGCGGCCGTCTGAAGAAACGGGTAACTGCAGAAATTGTCGTTCGCGGTGGGTTCGATCAGAGCCTGGCTCACGATGTTGCCGGTGTCGATGCCGCTGTCGACGAGATGCACGGTGACGCCGCAGTGGGCGGGATCGTTTTTGTAGAGCGCCCAGTATCCGCCATGCGCGCCGCGGTACTGCGGTGTCACGCCCTGATGGGTGTTGAGGAGGATGGCGGAGGCCGAGGCCAGCGTGCCCTTGCCGATGATGCGGGTGCCATTCACCACGATGACTTTCGGATTGTAGCGGCCGATGAGATCGCGGCACGCCGCGCTGTTGACGCTCTCGACATGATGGATATGGCCCGCCATGGGCGGAGTGCGCTCGAGATCGCTTTCGCGGCAGATCGCATCGATGCGTGCTTGCGCGGCGCGCGATAGCCATGGCCTGATGAGGGCAACGAACGCGACTTGCGATGCGACGGTCAAAATCCCCAGCTTTCGCATGCGGTAACGCGCCATTGTCCGGCGCGACAGGCGTTCCTCGACGATACAGGGAAAAGCGCCGAATTCGCGCACCAGGCGATTGTACGCAATCCAGGTGGTCGGATTCTCGCCACCGAGGAAGAGGATGTCGGTTCTCGCAGTCATCGCACCCGCCTGTGCCCAGGCTGCACGCCGACGTAAGTGCCGGGCGACGCCACGAGGCGCGTCAGTTCACGCGGTTTACGGTCGAAACGCCGAAGTTCACGGTGCCGTTGACCGTAGCGATCGTGGTCGCGATCGGCCGGAGTGCGCGTTCCCATTCGACGGTCGGCGCGTTGGTCACGTAGATCGTGTCGTCGGGTTTCACGCCGAAGGCCTGCGCGATGAACATGGTTTCGGGCTTCGACATGTCGAAACGGAAAATCACCGGGCCCTCGTGCCAGTTGCCGCTCTCGTCCTTCCAGGCCCTGGGTTCGCGCATGCGGAAGACGAAGACGCCGGTATTGCTTGCAAATTCGTTCGACAGGCCGCCCACTTGCGAGAGCGCATCGAGCAGCGACGGATTGAGCTTGGAGAATTCGACCTGGCCCGTCTTGGTGACAGCACCCAGCGCGTTGAAGACCTTGGTGTTGGCTTCGAGGACGACTTCGTCGCCGGCGCGGAGCTGGCGGTTGTTGCCGCTCTGAAGAGTCGAGAGCGGAATGCGTTTGACGCTGTTGCCGCGGCGGATCACCACGTCGGTCTGATGCGGCGGCAGGTTCGGGCCTCCGGCACGCGCGATGGCATCGAGAAGGGTGAGCGGGCCTTCCATCAGGGAGAAGCGGCCCGGCGCTTTGACTTCGCCGCCCACGAGCACGCTGGAGCCCCGATCGGCGACGAGTTCCACATAGACCTGAGGTTCGAAGGCAACGCTCGAAAGCCTGGAGCGGATGCGGTCCTCGACCTTTTGCGGGTCGAGGCCCGCGACTTTCACGCGGCCCACATAGGGAAGCGAGATCGTTCCCTTGTGATCGACGCGTACGTTGTCAAAGCTCGTGCCGCCCGATGCCAGCGGCGCGAAGAGGCCGCCTTCCTTGCTCTCGGAAATCTTGACGCGGAGCAGGTCGCCGGAAGACAGCCTGACGGCGGGAGCCGCGGGCACGCCGCCGGTTCCCGCGCCATCGCCCTTTTTGCGGACCAGATAGTTGCCGATGGTGCTGGCATCCATGTTGATGAGCGTGAAGCCGGCGAGGTCGGCCTGCTTTTCGTTGAAGGCTTTCTCGGCTGGGCCGGAGCGGGGAATGCCGGCGCATCCCGCCAGCATGGCAGCGGAAAGTGCGGCAGCGGCGGCAGTCCGCAAGAGATTCGATATCATTGAGCCTTATTGCCCCCAAGCTTTCAGACTGAAGCCAACCGTTCCCGTGACCGGAAAACCAGGCCGCACCGCCAGTTTCCCCTTGTCCCCTGGCTTCGAATTAACCCATTAAGATCAAGCACTGCAAGTGCCTGATGCAACCGGGTGGCAATTCTCGGGCGATAACGCAAGCAAGGGTGCTGCCTGGCCCGCTGCGGAAGAACCGGTGTCTGCCGCATCTGGGCCGAGCAGTGACTCGAATCATGTGTGAATCCAGAGGCTTTTCCGCCTAGGCGACGGGGCGCCGCCGGATACGATCAGAAGCTGGAAGGGAAGCCTTTGGCTTTAACCATAGCGATGTTCGTGGCCGACCGTTGTTCAAATGCATCACTGGCCCGCAGTGCTGCCGGCTGCCTTTGGGTCAGCTTCAGACGCCAGCCAGTTGGCGCATGATTCGCTCGTGATAGGCAATGCGGGCGGCCAGCGCCTCGCGGTTGCCGATGCCGGTATCCGCGGCGGCGGTAAGGGAAGACTCGCGCTGTAACGCGAAGGTATCGACCTGATTGAGCCGCAGCAGGGCCTTGCGGCCGAGCTTAGCCTGTACCCGCCAAAACATGGCGGAGTCGCCGCCCATCGGCACATCGTCGAAGCCGCCGAGCTGGCGGGCAAGCTCCGTCCCGATGATAAGCGAGCTATAGTTTCTCCGCGCCATCGGGAAAACGCGCGGCGCGACGATGCGGCCTTCAGTATCGATGCGCAACAACAGCGAGGCAACCGCCCGGTGCATTCCCGCATCGAGAATGCGGACATGAGTTTCGAGGCGCCGCGGGTGGGCGAAGTCGTCGCCATCGAGAACCGTCACGTAGCGTCCGCGCGCGGATTTGAGCGCCACGTTGCGCGAACCAAAGGCACCCAGCTGCCGCGAATTGCGCAACACCCGGATGCGCGGATCGCTGGCCGCCGCCGCTTCGGCGCGTTCCGCCGTCTGATCCGTGCTCGCGTCATCGACGATGAGAAGCTCCCAGTTGGCGAGCGTTTGCGCACGCAAGGAGGCAATCGCCATGGCGATATGATCGTCGACATTGCGGACTGGCATCAGCACGCTGACGGCTGGGCCGTCATCCCCGCGGCCGACTACCGGTGTTGGTAAGGACGCCAGGAGAAGAGGGCCTTGGCCGCCTGACGCGAGAGGCGAAAGATTGCCCAGAGACAAAACCTGGTCAAGCAAGGCGCGGGCGCTGTTCCAATCGCCTTCATGACTCGCGAGTGCTGCTCCGACGGCGGGAACTGCAGTTCTTCGCCACGCGGCATTTCCCGCGGCATGATCTGCCGGGCAAGCTGAATATCTCCTGCCGCAAGCGCCGCCGCCGCGGCGGCCAGGGGATGAATCGGTTTCAGCATGTATGCCGCTTCGTCCGGGGACCATGGCGCGATGGCCAGCGCAAAACGGCGGCGCTGCTTCCTTGTCCAGCGCATCCTGGCGGCGGCGGCGCGGTGTTTCGCTTCCGCGATGTTTCCGAGTTTCGCGAGCGATACCGCCTGTCCATGAAGACCTAGGAAATCCACGGCTGAAACATGCGCCTGTGTTGCGGCCATGTGCATGCCGAGGCGGTCCAGCACGAAGGCATCGTGAGGAGCGGCCGCGAGCGCCGCAATCTCATTGCCTCTTGCAAGTGCCAGCAGCGCGCGCGTCCGCCGCAGAATCCAGTGCGGGGAACGAGGGGCTGTTCTGCTCACGCTCAGAAAGTCTGATTATAGGCGCCGACCTCGGGCGAGCGCCGGAGGACCGCGTCGACGGCTGCAAACATGTCGCGCGCACGAACTTCCGATACAGGGCTTTCGACGACAACGACAAGCTCCGGTTTGTTCGAAGAGGCGCGCACGAGGCCCCACGTGCCGTCGGCGGTGGTGACGCGCACGCCGTTCACGGTGAGGAGTGAGGAGATGGCTTGCCCCGCGAGCTTCCCGCCATTCTTGTGCATGGTTTCGAGATCGCGGGTCACGCGCGCGACCGCATCGTATTTTACTTCGTCGGCGCAGGTGGCGGCGACATGGTGGGGCTTCCCCAGGTTTTGGGAATCGCGGCATAGAGTTCCGAGAGTTTTTGTCCGGATTGCGGTCGAGCATGCCGAGCACGGCAATGGCTGTCACCAATCCATCATCATATCCTCTGCCGATCGGCGGATTGAAAAAGAAATGCCCGGACTTCTCGAAGCCCGCCAGCGCCCTGGTCTCGCGCACCCGGCGCTTGATATAGGAATGGCCGGTCTTCCAGTATTCGGTTTCGGCGCCGAGCCGCTTCAAATCCACGTCTGTCGAGAACAGAGATGTGGATTTGACGTCGACCACGAAACGCGAAGGACCGTGCACGCGCGCCAGATCGCGCGCCAGCATGAAGCCGATCTTGTCGGCGAAGATTTCCGCGCCCGTATCGTCGACAACGCCGCAGCGGTCGCCATCGCCATCGAAGCCAAGCGCCAGATCGGCGCGATGCTCTTTTACGGCATCGGCCATGGCGTGCAGCATCTTCAGATCTTCGGGATTGGGATTGTAGCGCGGGAAGGAATGATCGAGTTCGGTGTCCATCGGGATCACCTCGCAGCCAAGTCCGGCGAGAACACGGGGGGCGACGAAACCGGCTGTGCCGTTGCCGCAAGCGGCGATCACTTTGAGCTTGCGCTTGAAGGTTCCGCGCTTGATGAGATCGGCAATGTAGGTTTCGGAGAAGTTTTGGTGGAAGCGGTAGGAGCCGCCCGCAAGATCGAAATCCGCGTCGAGAACGATCCGCTTCAGCTCCAGCATATCGTCCGGGCCGAAGGTCACCGGCCGGTCGCAGCCGAGCTTGACGCCGGTCCAGCCGTTTTCATTGTGGGAGGCCGTCACCATGGCGACGCAGGGCGCATCGAGCGCGAATTGCGCGAAGTAAGCCATGGGCGAAAGCGCGAGACCGATGTCGTGCACCTCGCAGCCTGCCGCCATCATGCCCGAGACGAGCGCGAGTTTGATCGACGACGAATAGGAGCGATAGTCATGGCCGGTGACGATCGCGGGCTTGATGCCGCGGCGGCGCACAAGCGTGCCTACCCCCATGCCCACGGCTTGCACACCCATCAGATTGAGTTCCGGCGCTTTCCCCGCCGCAGCCGTGCCGAACCACCAGCGCGCGTCGTATTCGCGAAATCCCGTGGCCTTCACGAGCGGCAGGGATTCAAACTCCAGCGTGTTTGGCGCAAGCTCGGCCCGAGGTTCCGGAAATGGCAAGACGGATTCAGGGTGTGCAGGTGTTTCCATAAG
>JAAURV010000204.1 GCA_012032065.1 Hyphomicrobiales bacterium | reverse complement strand
CGGCGAAGTTCAGCCCTGCCGCGTCACGGTGTTTGGGCTCGAAGTGACGCAGGAAAAGAAGAGCTGGCCTGAAAAACGGCAACGCAAAACGCAAGTGGTTCGTGGCCGAGGCCGCGGCAAAAAAGTCGACGAAGCAGGTCTTAAGCAAATCATCTCATATTTCGCGAGTTAACGCGCACCCTCCCCAACTTACGCCACCAAATGGGACACGACCTGGGGTTGCGCCCGTTGCGGGCGAACTACAGGATTTTTGGGTCTCGGCGCGCAGGCCCGCCACAGGAAGACGTAAAGTCGAGGGAGAATGGAGGATGCCAATTCCATGATCTGAAATTGTGCCTATCAAAGGATAATTGTCTGCTGCTTTCTTCGCCCTTGTGCAAATTTCTTCGAGCGCCTATATCCACCTCACGAATTCACTCACATAACCGAGCAATCGGATCATGAGGGTGGGTCCCGCGAGGGGCCCGCTTTTTTTGTTACCTGAATGGACGCAACCGCAGAGAAGAGACTGACACGCGAGACCGGGCCTGCCTTGAGGGTAGCGGCTCTGATCGAGCCTGCGCTTGAGGGCATGGGCTTCAGGCTGGTGCGCGTCAAAATGAGCGGGCCGACGCTGCAGGTGATGGCGGAGCGGCCCGACGGCACGTTTTCGATCGACGATTGCGAACAGGTGAGCCGCGCGATTTCGCCGATGCTCGATGTGGCCGATGTCATTTCGAGCCGGTATCATCTCGAAGTGTCCTCGCCCGGCATCGACCGTCCGCTGGTGCGGCCCAAGGATTTCGAATCCTGGAAGGGCCACGAGGCGAAGATCGAAATGGCCGTGCCGCAAGCGGGACGCAAGAAGTTCCGCGGCGAGCTTGAAGGTTATGCCGATGGCGAGGTGCGCCTCTTCATCGAAAATCCGGAAGGCGGCAACGAGCCGGTTCTGGTGGCCGTGCCCTTCGCCGATATCGGCGAGGCGCGGCTTGTATTGACGGATGAACTGATCGGAGCGGCGCGTCAGCGCAAACCGCAAACCGGTTACGCCGATGGCGCCGAGATCGACGAAGACAAAATCTCTGAGGAGAGGAGAGAAGACCATGGCTGAAGCAGCAGTGAGCGCAAACAGGCTCGAGCTTTTGCAGATCGCCGACGCGGTCGCCCGCGAGAAGGTGATCGACAAGATCATCGTGTTGCAGGCGATGGAGGAGGCGATCACCAAGGCGGCGAAAGCGCGCTACGGCGTCGAAAACGAAATCCGCGCCGAGATCGATGCGCGAACCGGCGATATCAGGTTGAACCGCCTGCTGCTCGTGGTCGAGAAAGTCGAGAACGAAGCGACCGAAATCAGCTTGGCTGAAGCGCAGCGGCGCAATCCCGCGGCGACTTTCGGCGATCAGATCGCCGAGCCGCTGCCGCCCATCGATTTCGGCCGCATCGCCGCGCAGAACGCCAAGCAGGTGATCGTGCAGAAGGTGCGCGACGCCGAGCGCGAGCGCATGTATGACGAATACAAGGACCGCATTGGCGAGATCGTGAATGGCGCGGTGAAGCGCGTCGAATACGGCAACGTCATCGTCGATCTGGGACGCGGCGAAGCCATCGTCCGGCGCGACGAATCGCTGCCGCGCGAAACCTTCCGTCCCGGCGACCGGTGCGCGCCTATGTCTACGACGTGCGCCGCGAACAGCGGGGGCCGCAGATCTTCCTTTCGCGCACGCATCCGGAATTCATGTCCCGCCTTTTCGGCCAGGAAGTGCCGGAAATCTACGATGGAGTCGTCGAAGTCGTTTCCGTCGCCCGCGATCCGGGTTCGCGCGCCAAGATTTCGGTGCGCTCCAAGGATGGCTCGATCGATCCGGTCGGCGCCTGCGTCGGCATGCGTGGCAGCCGCGTTCAGGCGGTGGTCAACGAACTGCAGGGCGAGAAGATCGACATCATCCAGTGGTCGCCCGATGTGGCGACCTTCGTGGTGAACGCGCTGGCTCCCGCCGAGGTTTCCAAGGTGGTGCTCGATGAAGATGCCGAGCGCATCGAAGTCGTGGTGCCGGACGAGCAGTTGTCGCTGGCCATCGGCCGGCGCGGACAGAATGTGCGGCTTGCCTCGCAGCTGACAGGCTGGGACATCGACATCATGACCGAAGCGGAAGAGTCGGAACGCCGCCAGAAGGAGTTCGCCACGCGTACGCAGCGTTTCGTCGATGCGCTCGATGTGGACGAGACATTGGCTCAGCTTCTCGCCTCCGAAGGTTTCGATACGGTGGACGAGATCGCCTACGTCGATCCGAAAGACATCGCGTCGATCGAAGGTCTCGATGAGCAGACCGGCGAAGAGCTTCAGAACCGGGCCCGCGATTATCTCGAGCGCATTGCTTCCGAGCTTGACGCCAAGCGGGTTGAGCTGGGTGTCACCGACGAACTCAAGGAGGTTGGCGAGCTCACTCCGGCCATGCTGGTGGCATTGGGCGAGGCCGGCATCAAGACGATCGAGGATTTGGCGGGCTGCGCCACCGACGATCTCACCGGCTGGACCGAGCGCAAGAACGACGAGACGAAGAAGTTCAAAGGCGCGTTCTCCGGTCTCGATGTGAGTGCGGCGGAGTCCGAGGCATTGATCATGGCGGCGCGCGTGAAGGCGGGCTGGATCGAGGCGCCGGCGGCAGTTCCCGCCGAAGCCCCGGCCGAAGAAACCACGGAGGTCTGACGCTGGAGGATCTGGCTCTATTGCCCGAGCGCACATGCATCGTCACCCGCGAGGCCAAGGACGAAACGGGATTGATCCGCTTCGTCCGCTCGCCCGAGGGCCGTGTCGTGCCCGATCTCGCGCGAAAGTTGCCGGGCAGGGGCGTTTGGGTGGGCCTGAGCCGGGATCTGGTGGGCCAGGCCGTCTCCGGAAACCTGTTTAGCAGGGGCTTCAAGGCGCAGACGGCCGCGGATGCGGACTTGCCCGATCAGGTTGCATCGCTGTTGCGCCGTCATGCCCTTGGCTATCTGGGAATGGCCCGCAAAGCAGGCGAAGCCGTCACGGGCTTTGCAAAAGTCGAGGAGATGGCCGGGAAAGGCAAGGCAGCCGCGCTGATCCATGCAGCGGACGCCTCGCCCGATCAAAACCGCAAGCTCGACAAGTTTGCGGGTGAAGAAACCGCCATTGTCAATCTATTCGGCGGCGTCGAATTGGACTTGGCTTTTGGCCGGTCTAATGTGGTACATGCTGCCCTGGCGCGAGGGCGGATCGCCGAGAATTTCCTGGCCGGAGTGCGTCGGATCGAATCCTACGGCACATCGGCCGTGCGCCAACGTGTATGAAGTGAGAGCATGAGCGACAGTAACGAGCAAACCGACACCAAATCCGGCGCCTCCCGCGGCGGAACCCTGACGCTCAAGCGCCCGGTCGTCGAACAGAGCAAGGTGAAGCAGAGCTTCTCTCATGGCCGCACCAAAACGGTCGTGGTGGAGACGAAGCGCAAGCGTTTCGGCGATGACCGTCCGCAAGCGGAAACCGCGAAGCCGCAGTTCCAAGTTCAGCCAAAGGTGGCTGCCCCGGCGCCTTCCGCCAAGGCGCCGCCGCCCGCCAACCGGTCCGGCGTGGTGCTCCGTACACTGACGGCCGAGGAGAAGGAGGCGCGCGACCGCGCTTTGGCCGATTCCCGTGTCCGCGAAGCCGAGGAGCGCAAACGCCAGGAAGAAGATGCGCGCCGCCGCGCCGACCATGACGAAAAAGACAAGCGCGACCGCGAAGCCGCCGCCAAGCGCAAGGCCGAGGACGATGCGCGCCACAAAGCGGAAGAGGACGGCAAGCGCAAGGCCGAGGAAGCCGCCAAGAAGCTCGCCCCGAAATCGGCCGCCGCCGAACGCGAAGAGGAAGAAGAAAGCCGGAGCAAATCGCCGCGCGGCGTTGTCCGCCGTGACGTAAAAGTTCCCGCACCCACGCGCACCAAGGCCGACATGGAAAAACGCCGCGGCAAGCTGACGCTCGCCAATGCGCTGTCGGAAGACGAAGGCCGCAACCGTTCCGTCGCGGCGTTTCGCCGCCGCACCGAGCGCCTGAAGAAGCAGGCGCAGGGCTTCCAGATGCCGACCGAGAAAATGGTGCGCGAAGTCACCGTTCCGGAAGCGATCACCATCCAGGAACTCGCCAACCGCATGGCGGAGCGGGCCGTCGACATCATCAAGATCCTGATGAAACAGGGCCAGATGCATACGATCAACGACGTGATCGATGCCGACACGGCGCAAATCATCGCCGAGGAGATGGGCCACAAGGTGAGGCGCGTATCGGAGTCGGATGTGGTCGAGGGCCTCTCGGGCGACACCGATACGGCGGAGCAATTGAAGCCGCGTCCACCCGTCGTCACCATCATGGGCCACGTCGATCACGGCAAGACCTCGCTGCTCGATGCCATCCGCAAGACCAGCGTGGTCTCGGGCGAAGCCGGCGGCATCACCCAGCATATCGGCGCCTACCAAGTGCAAACGGCGAATGGCCTGATCACTTTCATCGATACGCCGGGCCATGAAGCGTTCACTTCGATGCGCGCGCGCGGCGCCAAAGCCACCGACATCGTCGTGCTCGTGGTCGCCGCCGATGACGGCGTCATGCCGCAGACGGTCGAAGCCATCAATCACGCCCGCGCCGCCGACGTGCCGATCATCGTTGCGATCAACAAGATCGACAAGCCGGGAACCGATCCGAACCGGGTGCGCCGCGAATTGCTGCAGCACGAAATCGTCGTCGAAAGCATGGGCGGCGATACGCTCGATGTCGAAGTCTCGGCGATGAAGGGAACCAATCTCGACAAGCTGCTCGAAACCATCCTGTTGCAGGCCGAAGTTCTCGATCTTAAGGCCAACCCCGATCGCGAAGCCGGCGGCATGGTCGTGGAAGCGCAGCTCGACAAGGGCAGGGGCCCGGTCGCCACGGTTCTCGTGGAGCGCGGCACCTTGCGCCTCGGCGACATCTTCGTCGCCGGTTCCGCCTGGGGCCGTGTGCGCGCGCTGGTCAACGACAAGGGCGAGCAGATCAAGGAAGCGGGGCCGTCGGTTCCGGTGGAAGTTCTGGGCCTCAACTCCGCGCCGGAAGCGGGCGATCAGTTCGACGTCGTTCCCAACGAAGCGCGGGCGCGCGAAGTGACGGATTATCGCGAGCGGAAGCGCCGCGAAACGCGTGGCGCGTCGTCGGCACGCTCGTCGCTCGAACAGATGATGAGCCAGCTCAGCGCGGGCGGGCTCACCGAGTTCCCGATCCTGGTGAAGGCCGACGTGCAGGGCTCCGCCGAGGCGATCGTCCAGGCGCTCGAGAAAATCGGCAACGACGAAATCCGCGCCCGCGTCATTCACTACGCGGTGGGCGGCATCAACGAGAGCGACATCGGGCTGGCGACGGCGTCGAACGCCGTCGTGCTCGGCTTCAACGTCCGTGCTTCCGGCCAGGCGCGCGATGCGGCGGAACGGGCGGGCATCGAAATCCGCTATTACAACATCATCTACGATCTCGTCGACGACATCAAAGCCGCCATGTCGGGCAAGCTCGCGCCGGAACTGCGCGAAACCTTCCTCGGCAACGCGCGCATTCTCGAGATCTTCAACATCACCAAGGTCGGCAAGGTGGCGGGCTGCCAGGTCACCGAAGGCTCGGTGCAGCGCGGCGCCAAGGTGCGGCTCATCCGCGACAACGTGGTCATTCACGAAGGCACGCTCTCGACGCTGAAGCGTTTCAAGGACGAAGTGAAAGAAGTGCAAGTCGGCCAGGAATGCGGCATGGCCTTCGAAAACTACCAGGACATGCGCGCCGGCGACGTGATCGAGTGCTTCCGGGTGGAGAAGGTGCAGCGGAAGCTGGAGTAGTTCAGGTATCAGGTATCAGGTATCAGGTATCAGGTGTCAGGTGATAGCTGACAGATTTTCACATGACACCTGACATGTCGAAACGCTCCCCTCCCCAACGCCAACTTCCGCGCCGGAGAACGGTCCCTCGGCTTTCACGA
>JAAURV010000203.1 GCA_012032065.1 Hyphomicrobiales bacterium | reverse complement strand
CCGAGCTGGCAAAGGATGTGAGATTATTGGGTTTTTCGCTGCTTCTTCTGCTTAAGGTTGCGCTGCCTAAGAGCAACCGGCGGTCATTCGACCGCCGGTAAGTTGCTCCAGCAATTTGAATCTGGCGCATAACTGAACGCTCAAGTGATTCCACTTGAGCGCGTTATGCGCTAGTACGGCATTCCGTCCTTGTGCAGGATCTGCCATTTGCCGCCGGCCTTGACGCCTTGCATGTCGGCCTCCGGATAATGCGAGCGCTCGTCCGCCGAGCGCGTGCCCAGTTCGAGAAATGCCGCGGGCGATTTCGATTTGTTGACGAGCTTGTGGCCATTCGGAACGCCCGCCTTGAACCCGGCGCACATGCCGGGCGTCAGCGTATGTTCGCCATGATCGTCGACCAGCGTGAGCTCACCTTCGAGCACATAGATGAACTCGTCTTCCATCTCGTGCCAGTGCCGCTCGGCCGACCAGCTTCCGGGAGCAAGCGTGGTAAGATTGACGCCGAACTGGGTGAGCCCGAACTGATCGCCAAGCGCCCGCTTCGCGCGCCCCGCAAGCGCCGCTGCATACTCCGGCGGGTAGATCGTCATGGTGCGCGCGGCCACATCGAGCGCGCGAATGGCTGATGGCTTGCTCATGGAAATCTTCTCCTCAATTCCGCGACAAGAAACCCGACTCAAGATTGCGCGGGCTCGCGAGCCTCGACCTGCGCTACCGCATCGGCCACCGCGTCGAAGGTCAACAGCGTCGAAGCATGCCGCGCCTTGTAATCGCGCACGGGAGTAAGCGCTTCAAGCTCCGCCCAGCGCCCGCCGGGCGGCGGGCCATTCTCTTTCAGCATGGCATGCATGCGGCTGCGCAAGTCTTTCAGTTCCTCGGCCGTCGAACCCACCACATGGCGCGCCATGATCGAGGAGGACGCCTGCCCCAGCGCGCAGGCTTTCACGTCGTGAGCGAAATCGGTGACTTTCCCCTCTTCCATTTTGAGGTCGACAGTCACTTTCGAGCCGCAAAGCCTGGAATGCGCCACCGCCGTCGCATCCGGCGCGGCGAGCCGCCCGAGCCTCGGAATGTCCGCGGCAAAGGCCAGAATTTGCTTATTGTATATGTCGTTAATCATGGGCTGACGAATTGCGGATGCCTCTCGCCCATGATATGGCACCAAACAGCCCAAGGTCCAAGGCTTGCATTCAGGTAATCTGGTTCCATATGGGGCGCGTAAAGGCTTCGAGTGCCAGCCACAATGAGGGGATGAACAGTCTCATGGACGCCATCGTGAAGAAGCTTCACCGCGACGCCGCGCCGCAGAAGCCTGACCTGCGGCGCCCATCGCAGGAAGAAGCCGAAGCGGCAGTAAGAACGCTCCTCGCCTGGACTGGAGACAATCCAGATCGCGAAGGCTTGCTCGACACGCCGAGGCGCGTCGCCAAGGCATTCCGGGAGTATTACAGCGGTTACGACGATGATCCGTCCGAAGTACTTTCGCGCACCTTCGAGGAGGTGGGCGGCTACGACGACATTGTCATGCTGCGCGATATCGAATTCAACTCGCACTGCGAGCACCACATGGCCCCGTTCGTAGGCCGCGCTCACGTGGCGTATCTGCCGACGAAGTCGGTGGTCGGAATATCGAAGCTCGCCCGTGTCGTGGAAATTTTCGCCCGCCGTCTGCAAACCCAGGAAACCATGACCGCGCAGATTGCTGGCGCGATCGCAGATGCGCTGGAGCCGCGCGGCGTGGCCGTCATGCTCGAAGCGGTTCACACTTGCATGTCGATGCGCGGCATCGGCAAACGCAACGTGGCCACCATCACCACACAGTTCACCGGCGAGTTCAAATCGAACCCGGTGCTGCAAGCCCGCTTCATGGATTTGGTGCGCGCGCCGTCCGGCGGCTTCTCGCTTTGATGTCATCTGGCGCGGAGGAATCTCTGGAGTTCGCGCCGGTCTTCGACAAGGACGGCCTCATTCCGGCAATCGTCTGCGATGCTGCTAGCGATCGAGTGCTGATGTTTGCCCACATGAATCGCGAAGCTCTCGAACTCACGCAATCTTCCGGAGTGGTTCATCTCTGGAGCCGCTCGCGCAAGGCGCTCTGGAAAAAAGGCGAGCAATCCGGCGAAACTCTGGCCGTCCGCGAAATCCTCGTGGATTGCGATCAGGACGTTTTGCTGGTGAAGGCCGAGCACCAAGGCAAAGGCGCAGCCTGCCATACCGGCCGCAAATCCTGCTTCTATCGCAAGCTTGAGGGCAAACGCCTTTCGATCGTCGACGATGTCCGGCTATACAATCCGGCTGATATCTACCGACGCTGATCAACCCGCCGAAGCGATGTAAGCCTTCATTTCGTCGGCTTCGCGCTCGATATTTTCGATCCTGAGCTTCACCACGTCGCCGATCGAAATCATGCCGGCGAGCTTGCCCTGATCGACAACCGGAACATGCCGGATGCGCTGTTGGGTCATCAGCGTCATCAGTTCGTTCTCCGTATCGCCGGTCTCGCAGGTGAACACCTTCGGAGTCATGATCGATCCGGCAGTCTTGTTCAGCGCTGCGGCCCCATGATTGGCCACCGCGCGCACGATATCGCGCTCCGAGACGATCCCCGCGATTCCGCCCTTGTCGTCGAGGATCAGCACGGCGCCGATGCGGTGGCTGGCGAGCTGTTTTGCGATATGCCCCAGCGTGTCGGCGGATTTCCCGCTGACCACGGCATTGCCCTTGGACTTCAGGATCTGCGAGACAGACATCGCGACCTCCTATGAACAACCTAGCTCACGCAACTCTATCACGAATTGGCCGCTTGAAAAGGTTTCCGGCGATAGAGCGCATGGAACCCGGCCAAGCCCGCAACGAAGCCTCCGAGATGGGCCTCCCATGCGATCCTGAAATCGTCGGCAAAGCTGTTTCCAGTCCATCCCGTGGCGCCCGAGAACAGCGTTAATCCGAGCCACACGGTGGTAAACGCCAGCGCGCGCCCATCGCGGATCAGCTCCACAAAACGCAGCGGCTCTCGGCCTTCTCCAGCTGGTTTGCCATACATGATCGGCATCGCAGCGCCCAACAAGCCCGATACCGCGCCAGAGGCGCCGACCATGATGCCCATGTTGCCCCAGTAAGCCGCCAGCGTTCCCGCCGCCCCGCCCGCAGCCGAAATCGCGGCCAGCAAACAGAACTTCGCTATGCCAAGCTGCCGCGCCACGATGGTTCCGAAAATCACGAGCCAGATCAGATTGAACAGCAGATGCTGCCAGCTTCCATGCAGCAGCGCATATGTCACGAAACTCCAGACCTCGGAGCCTGGCAGCGTCGGCACCGGCGTTCCGCCGTAGCGCGCGGGCAGAAAGGCGAGGGTCAGGATGGCCCATGTCTGCCACTCTTCTCCGGCGAACCATAGAACCCCGTGAATGAGGATCAGCGCCAAAGCCAGCGCGCCCACTGCCCAAGGCACATTGAACACCGGCCCGGCCGACCGTTCGAAATTGCCCGGAGTGGGCGCGCTCATGCGCATCCCCCCTCTGGCACACGCCCTGCACCCTTCTGCATCGAGAGTTCCCGATTGAAACACGGCGCGCGCTCGCGCCATCGAGGTATCGAATGCTGGTTAACGACAAAAACGAAGCGAACCAAGCCGAAAACCACATCCTTCATCCCGGCAGCCGCGCCCTCTTCCGGTTCTGGGAAGGCATCCGCGCCGAGCGCGCGGCCCCTGCCCGTGACGACCTCGATCTGCAGCAGATCCGCGCCCTTGTGCCGAACCTCTTCATGCTCGAACGCGACCATATCCGCCAAACGTTCAAATGGCGTCTCGCGGGAACCCGAACCTGTGAGCTCTTCCGCCAGGAATTGACGGGCAAGGACGCCTTGGCGGGCTGGGACAATTTCGAAGCTGCGACCATCAAGCGCCTGTTTGATGGAGTCGTGACCAGTCTGCAACCTTGTCTTGTACGCTTTCGCCTGAACACCACGCTCGGCCAGATGATCGGCGCGGAGTTGATCGGCCTGCCGCTCCAGGCCCGCAAGGACGTTCGCATTCATGTTTTCGGCGGCATTTTCCCATTCCGCGATATCGACAATCTTGGTTACGACGGAATTTCGAGCCTGGAACTCTCCGGCGCGAGGGCCATCTGGACCGAGCACTTGCCGGGCGACCGGCTGGTCGAAGGCCTCCGGGCCCGGAAATGCGCCCTTCAAGATCATTCAGGGCGGCCGCAGTTAAACTTCCGACGTTCTTAACGCCGCATTTACAGCCCATCCGTTAACTTGAGCTCTTCGGTTTCCGTCCCGGAAACCCATGCCTGCCGGGAATGACTTGGGAGCTTGAAGAGGAAGAGGCTAGAACGTGAGCTTAACTGCCCTGCAGCAAACGCCCGAAGGCAATGCGTCCCTGGCGATTTCATCGACCTTGTTCGGCCGCTACATGCTGCCGGATATGTCGGAATATCCCTGCCAAGTGAACGACATATCAGCCAGTGGCGCGACCTTTGTCACCAGCCATGTGCCGCCCGGCGGCCAGTCGATCGTGGCCTATCTCGAAGAATTGGGCCGCGTCGAAGCGATCACTGGCGAACCCGTGCCTGGCGGCTTCCGCGTCGCCTTCGCGCTCAAGGGTTCGCGCCTCGAAAGGCTTGAATCGCGCCTTAGGTGGCTGTCGGAGAAGCAGACGGGCGGCGCCGGCGAGGAAAACCGCCGCCACGCCCGCTTCGAGCCCCGCGACTCGCGCTCGAACATCACCCTTCCCGATGGCAGGGTTTACGGCTGCGAGGTCATGGACATTTCGCTGTCGGGCGCTGCGATCAAAGTCGAGGTTCTGCCGAGCCTCGGAACCTATGTCATGCTTGGCAAGATGCGCGGCCGGATCGTGCGCTATATCGATGCCGGCGTTGCCATCGAGTTCGTCAGACCGCTCGACCGCACCCAGCTTCAGGAACAGATCAAGTAGGGGCGCGAGCCGCCCCTTCCCGCTTTCACGGTTTTCGGCATAGATTGTTTTCCGTCATGGGGAGAACGTCAATGGCCAAACGCGCCTCGGGCCGCAAACTTGCGAGCCTGTCCGAAATTTACGCCTTCTTCCGCTGCAACCAGACGCCCATCACCTTTCTGTCGCCTACTCCCTACAACATTCTGGGACTGGGGCGCTGGATCAACAAATTCGAGTACATCAACTTCTTCGACAGCTTCGACGGCACGCATCCCAAGGTCAGCGTACCGCGCGAACACGGGCCCCACGAGTTCCGCTCGATCGAGGACGTGAACAACTACCTCCTCCGCCATAAGGAAGTGCGCGAGCGCTTGAAGGCGCGTGGGGACGGCCTCATGCTGCTCGTGATGTTCGACGAGGAAACAGAGAAGCTCGCCGCCGAACTCGGCCAGAAGATCGCGCTGCCGCCGGCCAGGCTTCGCAAGAAGATCGATTCCAAGATTGTCACGACGCAGCTTGGCAACGAAGCGGGAATCAAGAGCGCGCCCAACACAATGGGCCGCGCGTCGAGCTACGAACAGCTTGTGAAGCTCGCGAAGTCAGCGAAGCTCGGCGGCGATCTTGTCGTCCAGACCCCTTATGGCGACTCTGGCCGCACCACCTTCTTCGTCAAGTCGCAAGCCGACTGGGACAATTATGCGGAGAAGATGAAGGACGAGCATCTGAAGGTGATGCGTCGCATCAATCATCTTCCGGGCACGGTCGAGGCTGTTGCGACAAAACACGGCACACTCGTTGGTCCGCTCCAAACCGACATCACGGGCTTTGCTGAAGTTACTCCCTACAAAGGCGGCTGGTGCGGCAACGACGTTTTCACCGGCGGCCTCGAGAAGGAAAGGAAAGCCGTGCTCCGCATGGCGCAGCGCTTGGGCGGCCGGCTTTACAAGGCGGGCTACAAGGGCGCGTTCTGCATGGACTTCCTCATCGATACCGATACGCGCGAAGTCTATCTCGGCGAAATCAATCCGCGCATATCCGGCGCCTCGC
>JAAURV010000202.1 GCA_012032065.1 Hyphomicrobiales bacterium | reverse complement strand
ATCGGTGATGGACGTTGAAGACCGGCAAGAACGTCTTCGCCGGCAAGGACGGCAAGCCATCCAAACTCTTCCTCAATCACATCGGCGGCCTCCAGCGCTATCTCGCGCCGGCTCTCCCTTTGTGCGCGCCGAACGTGAACTCCTACCGCCGCCTCGTTCCCGAAAGCGATGCGCCGACCAACGTGCACTGGGCCATCGACAATCGCACCGTGAGCCTGCGCGTGCCGTCCTCCGATCCTGCAAATCTCCGCGTCGAAAACCGCGTGCCGGGCGCCGACGCCAATCCCTATCTCGCCTTCGCGGCCTCGCTCGCCTGCGGTTATCTCGGCATGGTCGAGCGCATCAAGCCGTCCGATCCGGTGCAAGGCTCGGCCTACCGCTACGCCCACACGCTGCCCATCAACCTTGACGAAGCGCTCGACAAAACTGAACTACACCAAGTCGCTGAAACAGGTGCTCGGCGAGAAATTCGTCGAGGCTTATCAGGACGTGAAATTCGAGGAGATGCAACATTTCCGCAAGGTCATCAGTTCCTGGGAACGCGAGTATCTGCTGCTCAATGTCTGATGTAGCATCGAATTGATTCGGGAGTTTCACCATATGAATTGGCTTGCGAGATTCTTCGCCGCGGCGGTTCTGCTGTGCGTTGCGGCCATCCCTGCGTCCGCGCAAAAGGGCGACCGCGCCATCACCTATGGCGATGTGCAGGACGAGGTCGCGCGGATCCTGACCTCGCAGGAGAGACTTGAACTGCCGCTGGAGCGCATCCGCGCCGCTCTGAAGGCGCACTATGTCGACAATCAGGGCACGGTCTATTGGGTCGGGTCGGGACGCATGACGCCGTTCCTGCAGCGCCTCGCGCGCGCGGAAGACGATGGCCTCAATCCCGAAGACTATCCTGTCGACGCATTGGCGAGGCTCCGCGACTCGCTCACGTCGACCGATCCTTTCGCGGCCGCCAAGGCCGAGCTGTACTATTCCGCATTCTTCGTCGCCTATGCCGCCGATCTCAAGATCGGCCGCGTCACGCCCCAGCGCGTCGACCCCAATCTGTTCCGCAGCCGCAAGACCATCGATGTGCTCCGTGTGCTGACGGAATTGAAGAAGCAGCGCGACCCCGGAAAGTTCCTCGCCGCCTTCGAGCCCAAGAACCAGCATTATCAGACGCTCAAGAAAATGCTGAAACTCTATCGCGGCATGGCGGGCGCGGGATCATGGCCAACGGTTGGGCAGGGCGCCAATGTGAAGCCGGGGCAAAGCGATCCGCGCATCCCGCAAATCCGCCGTGTACTGACGATGACCGGCGACTACGCCGGCGGCGGCGGTTCCGCCGCCTATGACGAAGGTCTCGCAGCAGCCATGCGCCAGTTCCAGCAGCGCCATGGACTCGAAGCAAAAGCTTGATCGGCAAGCAAACCATCGTCGCCCTCAACGTACAGCCGGCCGAGCGCGCCCGCCAGATCATGCTCAACATGGAGCGTTGGCGCTGGATGCCCGAAAACATGGGCAACGACCATTTCACGGTGAACATTGCAGCCTTCGAACTGCAGCGCGTGCAGAGCGCACAGATTGTCTCCCGCATGGGCGTGGTTGTGGGCGCGGTGGCCACCCAGACTCCGGAATTCTCCGACGAGATGGAGTTCGTCGAACTGAACCCGACATGGACGGTGCCTTATTCCATCGCCACCAAGGAAATGCTGCCGAAGCTCCGCCAGAATCCCTACGCCTATGCCGGGGACTTCGATGTCTTCATGAACGGCAAGCTGGTCGATTGGGGGAGCATCAACTGGGCCGCCTATGGCCCGGGAACCTTTCCCTTCACCTTCCGTCAGCAGCCGGGCTCAAAGAACGCGCTGGGCAAGGTGAAGTTCATGTTCCCCAACAAGCACAACATCTATCTCCACGACACGCCGGCCAAGGACAAATTCGCCTCGACCACGCGCGCCTTCAGCCACGGCTGCATCAGGCTGTCGCGCCCGCTCGATCTTGCCTACGAACTTCTCGGTTCCGAACTCGGCATGTCGCCGGGTGCTGTCGATGACGTGATTGCAAACGGCGCAACCAATCGCATCAACCTTCCGCAGCGCATCCCGGTCCACTTGATCTACGCCACCGCCTTCAAGGGCCAGAACGGCATCGAGTTCCGCCCCGACGTCTACGGCCGCGACCGCAAGCTCTACAACGCGCTGTTCGGCAAACCGACAAGCTGATGGACATTCACGCTGGGGTGGGTCGCCGGGGAGAAAGTCCATGCGCGCATTAAAGCCGCTCGCGTTTTCATTTGCGTTCTTTATCGCTCTCGTCGCAGCCGCGCATGCTTACGTGCGCAATCCCGAAACCGCGGTGAACGGCATGGTCGTCTCCTCGCAGAGGATCGCCTCGGATGTCGGCGTCGATATCATGCGTCAGGGCGGTAACGCCGTGGATGCGGCGGTAGCCGTGGGCTATGCACTCGCCGTCACCAATCCCTGCTGCGGCAACATTGGCGGTGGCGGCTTTGCCACGATCAGACTTGCCGATGGCCGCGAAATTTTCCTGAACTTCCGCGAGAAGGCGCCGCTCGCCGCGACCGAAACCATGTACCTCGACGGCAAGGGCGAGGTCATCGAAAATGCGAGTCTCAAAGGGTATCTTTCCGTCGCGGTGCCAGGCACGGTTCTTGGCCTCGAAACACTTCGCCAGAAATACGGGACGATGTCGCGCGAGGCCTTGATGGCGCCGGCTATCAAACTCGCCACGGAAGGTTTTGTGCTGACTCAGGGCGATGCTGACATCCTCGCGCGGTCGACGAAGAGCTTCGCCGGGCAACCGAATGTCGCAGCCATCTTCCTCCGCGATGGCGAGCCGCTCAAGGCGGGAGATACACTGGTCCAGAAGGATCTGGCGAAGAGCTTGTCGCTTATTTCGAAGGATGGCCCCGACGTTTTCTATCGCGGAGCAATCGGCGATGCAGTCGTGGCGGCGAGCCGGAAATCGGGCGGCATACTCTCCAGGAAGGATTTCGAAACATATTCTGTTGCCGAAACCAAACCCGTCACCTGCAGCTATCGCCAGTATCAGGTGATTTCAGCGCCGCCGCCAAGCTCCGGCGGCGTCACCCTCTGCCTCATCCTCAATATCCTCGAAGGCTATCCGATGGCGGAGACTGGATATCACTCGGCAAGATCGGCGCACCTCATGGCCGAGGCCATGCGCCACGCCTTCGTCGACCGCAATTTCCAGCTTGGCGATCCCGATTTCGTCGAGAACCCCGTCGATAAGCTCCTGTCGGAAGACTACGCCGCGGCGATCCGCAACGTGATCGATCCGGCGAAGGCCGCAGGTTCAAGGGATGTCAGCCCCGGAACGCCGCCACATGAAGGAACCGAAACCACGCACTATTCGGTAGTCGACAAAGCCGGCAATGCGGTTTCCGTGACCTACACGATCAACGCACTGTTCGGCGCCAAGGTAATCGCGGAAGGAACAGGCTTCTTCCTCAACGACGAGATGGACGACTTCACCATCAAGCCGGGTGCCGCCAATCTGTTCGGACTTGTGCAGGGAAAGAAAAATGCCATCGCGCCGGGCAAGCGGCCGCTGAGTTCGATGAGCCCGACCATCGTCACCAAGAATGGCAAGGTGTTCATGGTCCTCGGGAGCCCCGGCGGATCGCGCATCATATCCATCGTCGCCGGCACGATCATGAATGTCGTCGATCACGGAATGAACATTCAGGAAGCAGTCAACGCGCCGCGCATCCATCACCAGTGGCTGCCGGACGAAATCGCCGTCGAGAACTTCGCGCTCTCGCCGGACAGCGAAGCGATTCTGAAATCCATCGGTCACACGCTGAAAGAGCAGACGCCATGGGGCGCCGCCGAGGCCATCCTCATCGGGCCCGAAAAACCTCCGGCTGACGGAACCGCCACATCGGGCAACGATGCGGCGGCGGGAGGAGGCCTTGTGCCCGGTTTGATCTACGGCGGCCATGACGACCGCCGCCCGGCCGGCAGCGTGTCGGGGTTCTGAGACTCACACAGGTTCGAACGATGACTGGCTCGTTCTGTCGATTGCCGTTGCAAGGTCAATGTCCTCCCCCGCTTCGCAGGAGTGGAGATTTTCAAATATCCGGCATCGCCACATAGGCCGAGATCGCCTTGAGACTCGACTTCACGTGAATGACAGCCGCGCCGTCGTAAGAGAGTGCCTCTTCGACGCGCTCGGTCACTTCGTTGGCGCTTGAAATCGTGAACGCGCGCGCGCCGAAGGAAGCGGCCCATGCGGTGAAATCGGGATTGGACAATCGCGTTCCCGATATTCGCCCGGGGTATTGGCGCTCCTGATGCGTGCGGATCGTTCCGTATGAGCCATTGTCGGAGATCACAATCTTTGGCTTGGCGCCGAATTGCAAAGCCGTGGCAAGCTCCTGCCCCGTCATCAGCACGCCGCCATCTCCCACGAAGCAGATCGCCATGCGTTCGGGCGCCGCAAGCTGCGCGGCGACTGCCGCCGGAACGCCATATCCCATGGCCCCCGCAATCGCGCCCAGCAGCGTGTTGCGCGGCGTCATCCGCCAATGGCGGTGAACCCAGGTCGACATGTTGCCGGCGTCCGTGGTGATGATCGCATCGGCGGGCGCCGCCTTCTCCAGCGCCGTTACCACGCTGCCGAAGTCCACGCCGTCGCCGAAAGACGCCGGGGTGTGAATTTGGAAGTTGCGGATGAAACCATTCACTTCCGATATCCACGACTCGCGCGCCGAGTTCGCAACCCGCGCATCGCGCGAGAGATCGTCGAACACGGCTGCCGGATCGGCGGCAAGCCCGATCGTTGGCCGGAACACCGCGCCGATGGGCGCGCTGTCGGGATAGATGTGAATGAGCGGCTGCTCCGGCTGTGGCGCTTTCGGGAACTGATAGTTGAGGCTCGCCACATCGCCGAGCCGCGTTCCGGCTGCGATGACCAGATCGGCTTTCGACAGAAGTGTCCTGAACGACGCCGGAATGCCGAAACCGATATGCCCCGCATAGAGCGCCGATGCATTGTCGAACACATCCTGGTTCTTCCATGTCGTTCCAACCGGAATGCGCTGCGCTTCGGCGAAGCGCGCAAGCGAAGCCGAGCCCGCGCCGCGCAGCACTGCGCCCGCCAAGATGACGGGCCGCTCGCTGAGGCCGATCAAAGCCTGAATCTGCTCGATGTCCGCGCGCGAATGGCGGTGATGGACAACGGGGTAGGGCAGCGGCGCGGCATTCGCTTCAAGTTCAAGAATATCCTCGGGCAAGGAAATGGCGACAGGCCCCGGAACGCCCGATGATGCGATGTGAAACGCGCGCGACAGCGTCTCGCCCAACTTCGCGGGATCGATCACCTCGAACACCGCCTTGCACATCGAACCGAAAAACTGCGTGTAGTCCACCTCCTGAAACGCCCCGCGTGCCAGTTCGTCGCGCGCAACCTGTCCGATGAACAGCACCAGCGGCGCTGCATCCTGCTGCGCCACGTGAACGGCAATCGAGGCATTGGTGGCGCCTGGCCCACGGCTCACCGCGCAGACAGCCGTCCGCCCCGTCAGCTTCGCCTCGGAGACCGCCATGAAGCCCGCACCCGACTCGTGGCGGCAAATGATCGTTTGCACATCGCTGCCGTGCAGCGCGTCGAGCAGCGTGAGATAACTCTCGCCCGGCACGCAATAGAAGCGCTCCACGCCGTGATCGGTGAGGGATTGGACGATCGCGTCCGCCGCACGCATGAAAGCCTCCACGCCTAGCGCATAACGCGCTCAAGTGGAATCACTTGAGCGTTCAGTTATGCGCCAGATTCAAATTGCCAGAGCAACTAACCGGCGGTCGAATGACCGCCGGTTGCTCTGGTAACGTGGAGCTTTTGCCTATATGCCGGCCGTTTGTCGAGTGATGCCCAGAGCACCCGGCGATCAGTTGGAATCAACTGATCGCCGATAAGGTGCTCGAAAATCAATAATTTAGCGCAACTTTCCGCACTCAACCGCTACGCACTTGAGCGCCCGTTGCGCTAAGGCAGC
>JAAURV010000201.1 GCA_012032065.1 Hyphomicrobiales bacterium | reverse complement strand
TTTGCCTGACACAGGCTCGCCTGCCGAACCAAGCTGGGTTCCAGCTCGCGCCTGCGCTTCGCTCCGGCTTGGCTGGAATGACGGCTTTCTGGCGTTTCTCGTGTTTAAGTTAGCGCCTATGGGACTTGATCCGGGGATCGAACCGGCCATGGAGAAAATCTCGGCGTTCCCAGGCGCCGGCATTTGCCCACATCCCTTTCCAAACCCTTCTTCCTTCCTGAACCGGCCATCGGTCCCGGCTTGCCGCCGGAATGACGATTCGGGAGAGAGCGGATAATTAATCAGTGTACGGTTCATTTTTCTGCATCGTGCGGCGGAAGGCAGCGAGGGGTTGCCGGTGAAATCCCGGCTTTCACCTTTGAAGTCCATTGCCCCAGGACCACTGCCCGCCGGCTTCCCGGTTGACCAGTCCCGGCGGAGGTGTACAGTCTTGACGTGCAGTAAAGCCAGGGAGGCCGCTCATGCCTAAGGTTCCAACCCCTCCACAGTTTGTCTGTCTTGCATTCGACGGCTCCAACGAACCGGGTTCTGGAAGGAGTCGCGGGAATTCGCTTCGAGCACCGGGGTCCGCTTCACCTATTTCATTAGCGGCGTCTATTTCCTGCTGACCGAACACAAGCACGATTACATCGACGCCCTGGGCCAGTCGGGCAAAAGCAACATCGGCTTCGGCGGCACTTTGGACATGATGAAGCAGCGCCTGGAGCAGGTGCGGCTGGCGATGAAGGAAGGCCACGAAATCGGCTCGCACGCCATCGGGCATTTCGACGGCGCCAAATACACATTCGCGCAATGGGACAAGGAGTTCGCCCAATTCACCAGCATCCTGCAGAACGTCTGGAAGAGATACCACGGCGCGGCGGAACCGGCGGGCTGGAAGACCTATTTCGCCAAGGAGCTGTCGGGCTTTCGCGCGCCTTATCTTGCCATCGGCGACCGCAAGGCCCTGTGGAAAACCTTCAACAAGCACGGCATCGACTACGACACGAGCCGCGTCGACAACATGAACTACTGGCCGCGGCAGATCGACGGTGTGTGGAATTTTCCGCTGGCCATGATTCCGGTCTCGGGCACGGCCAAGAAAACGCTCAGCATGGACTACAACTTCCTTGTCACCCAAACTGGCGGCAAGGATGGGCCCAAGGAAAAGCAGAAACAATACGAGGACCAAATGGTCCAGAGCTACGTCACCTACTTCCACAACAATTATTTCGGCAACCGCGCGCCCGTGCACATCGGGCATCACTTCTCGCAGATGCAGGGCGGCGCCTACTGGAGGGCGATGAAGCGCATCGCCCGCTATGTGAAGAAGAAGCCGGATGTCATCTGCGGCACCTATAAGGAGCTTCTGGCTTTCGTCGAAAAGAACAAGAGCAAGCTCAACGACTATCAGGCCGGGAACTTCACGAAACCGGTTGCCGCGCCGCGCATGGCCATGGCGATGGCGGCGCCGATGAAGGAGTTCACCCCGATGCAGCTCAAAAAGATTCAGTCAAAGAAAAAAACGCGCAGGGCTACCGGGTGCTGCCCGCGCTAAGCGTCAGGCGGTCAAATGAACTGAATTTGTAGTTGGATTGCGACGGAAATTTTCCCCTCATCCGTCATTCCAGCCAAGCGGCGCGAAGCGCCGCGCGAGCTGGAACCCAGCTTCGGGAGGAGCAACGATGAAAGATGAGAAACAACCCGCCGTCTACCGTCCTGCGCGCTGAGAGAAAGCTGGGTTCCAGCTCGCGCGATGCGTTCCGCATCGCCTGGCTGGAATGACGGAAATGGAGGTATCAAGTTGATGGACAGCCTGATGCTTCAGACATCATGATCGCCCAGCGGCAAGACGCCTTGCGTGATCTCCGGCCGCTGCGGCACGGAGAGACTGGACGAGGGATCAGCGATCAGAAGTCAAGGCGACTTGAGCTCCGATTTCTGACCACTGACCTCTAAAAATCCGAGGGAACGCAGATCAATCCCGAACGGTACTTCAGCGATGGCGTCCAGCGCGGGCCGCCGCCCGAACCCAGCGGATTGAACTTCGAGAACTCGATGTTCTCGATCGAATTCATCCACCGCATCGAATGCGCCTCGATGACATCGCCCGTCCGGCCTGGAAACACATGATAACCGGCGTGAGCCGTGCCAACCCAGATCGGCACGCTCTTGAACGACGCGGGCGGCGACTTCTTGAAGCCGACCAGCTTGGTGACGTTGTCCACTGGCACGTCGTAGTACATGCCTTTGTTGACAGAGCTCGCGTAGCGAAGCGCGTGGCCGCCCCATTCGGCCCTCCAGCCGCCGCTTGTTTTCGGTGGATTGAGCCGCTTGTCCTCGGCGTCCCATTCGGCATTCTTGCTGGGATCGGGATTCCACAAATAGACTTTCCAGCCAAGCTGCCGCAGCATTGCCTGTAAATCGGTGCCGTAGTACTTCTGCCCGATCCTGAGCTGGTCGTTGATCTTCTTCCAGGTGTTGGGCATGCCAGTGGCATTGAAACCGCGCTCCAAGGCCTGCATGGCGAGGGTCACGCAGGCCGTGGCCACCTGCTGATCGGCGAGGAAGGCGGGCTTGCCATATTTCTTGAGCTGCTCGATTCGGAGCGCCTTGGTTTTGTGCTCCGGCTTGCGGTTGCCGTAGTATTTCGAGACGCCCCACTGCCTGAAGAATTTGATGTGGTCGTCATAGGTCCAGTCGAGAAAATCCGCCGCCGCATCGGCGAAGGCGGGAAGCGAGTTGCGGTGTTTGGTTTTCTCCGCCGACGTGAACATGTTGCTGGGAACGGCCATGGCTTCTCTCCGGAATATTCTGCCCCCGAACGCTGACTATACGACAGGTTTCGGAAAACCCAAAGCCTTCAGGTGAGCCAAATCCGCCCATAAGGCGCGACCGCCACTTGATCGTTGTGCAGGGTCACCTTGCCATCGCTCAATTGGTCATGGAACTCGGTCACGCCGGCCTCGCGCAGGACCGAAGCCTCTACGTTCCGCCAGGTTTCGGAGAAATTGAAGAGCGCCGCGAGCGCGCCCACATCCGCCTCGCGCACGAAGCCGAAGATCGCGGGATGCCCGGCGTCGATCACGCGCGTGGCATAGATCGCCGTAGACGATTCGGCGACGGCCTTGCGCCGGGCGAGGATGTGCCTGACGCCCGCCAGAATTTGCGCCGGCGCGCCCTCTCCGCCTTGCGCCTTGTTGACAAGTTCCCAGTCCATGGCGGGGCGATGCATCCATCGGTTGTCGTGTGCATGCTCGGGAACGTTCTCGAAGCTGTAGTCGTTGAGAAGCCCCACTTCGTCGCCCATGTAGAGCAGCGGAAGGCCGCCGAAGCTGGCGATCAGCGCAACGCCCATCAGCATGCGCTGCACGGCGGCGCCCGCTGCCACCGTATCGCCCGCCGCCAATGCCGATTCGAGTCCAGCCAGACTGGCGAAGCTGCCGCTGTTGCGCCGGTCGCCGGTCTCGACGTTTTCCTGAAAGATACCGCCGCGCGCGAAGGAGCCCGTGTGCTGCCCGGCATAGAAGTCGGCGAGAAAGCGCCGATGCCCCGCGCCCGAGACGTTCGGTATCGCCGCGCCATCCTCCTCGGTGATCGCCCAGCCGATATCGTCGTGGCAGCGGATGTAGGTGGCCCAGCAGGCATTGCGGAACCGCGGCGGAAAATGCGTGCGCAAGACATTGGTCATGAGCGGCGTCTGGCGCGTCGCAAGCGATGACCAATACTGAACCATGAGATTGTTGTGGTAGGCCAGATTGGCCTCGCGGCCGGCATGACTCCCTTGCCCCAGATACGGCACCAGATCGCGCGGCGCTACGATGGCTTCCGCCTTGTGAATGACGGCGGGCGCGGCAATGCGCGTGGCGGCGCGAAGCCCTTGCAGGATGTCGTGTACTTCCGGCTGGTTCTGGCAATTGGTGCCGAGCCGCTTCCACATGAAGGCCACGGCATCGAGGCGCAGAACGTCGGCTCCGCGATTGGCGAGGGTCAGCATCACGCAGACGATTTCGAGGAATACGCGCGGGTTCGACCAGTTCAAGTCCCATTGGTGTTCGTTGAAGGTGGTCCATACCCACGAACCGATCTCGGGATAGTGCGTGAAATTTCCCGGCGCATCGTTGGGGAACACTTCCACCAACGTTTTCTCATAGGCCACGGGCTCATCCGGATTGTCGAACATCCAATAATAGTTGCGGTAACGCTCATCGCCGGCTTTGGCCTTCTCGGCCCAGGCGTGTTCCTTGGCGGTGTGATTGAGCACGAGATCGATGCAGATGCTGATGCCGCGCGCTCTCAGTGCCGCGGCCACTTCCTCGAAATCGTCCATCGTTCCGATGCGCGGATCGATGGCGCCATAGTCCATGACCGAGTAACCGCCGTCATTGGGACCGGGCCGTGGCTTGAGGCACGGCATGAAGTGAACGTATGTCGCGCCCAGTTCCTCGAGATAACCGATGTGGTCGAGCACGCCCTTCAGTGTTCCTGCGAAGCGGTCAACATAGAAGACGTAGCCAACCATCTTCTCCGACAGAAACCAATCCGGCTCCAGATCGCGCTGCAGATCGAGATCCTTGAGCGCATCGGGCCGTTCGTCCCAGTAGCGCTGGAGAAGCGCTTTCAGTTCCGCCTCGATTGCCGGGTGACGGCCATAGAGCCGGCGGAACGGGTCCAAGAGATCGGTCTCGCTCCGCCTCCAGCGCAGGTCGAAGAGCCGCTGATCCTTGGTCATCTGCTTGTCGCGATTCATGAGCGGGTTCCCGGTTCCGAGGAATCAGCAAATCCCAGCGGAACTGGCAACCGAAACTTAGCGCTTCTTGTTTGCCCGGAGCGCCGCCGCATATGCCTTGCGGCACCACTCCGCCATTTGGCCGGGGTCATCCAAGCACGCCTCGGGCGCGCGGAAATAGGACATGACCGTGCGCTTGCCACCTGCTGCCTCGTAAACGAATGGCGGCAATCCCTCAGCATCAAAGTCCTTGCGGCTTTCGGCATCGGCTTTGAGATAGAGCACGTCATCGGCAACCAGCGCGAACATCAGGCTGTCGCGGTAGACGCCCGCGCCGCCAAACATTTTTCGGATGGAGACCGTGCCGAACTCCGCCATCTGATCCTCCAGAAAGGCGCGGAATTCCGCCGAGATGCTCACGCGGACTGGGCCGCGGGCTTCAACTGCACGCTTTCGCCGCAGCCGCAGGCGGATGTCTGGTTCGGATTGTTGAAGACGAAGCCGGAACGCATCTTGCCGGTCTGATAATCCATCTCGGTGCCGAGCAGGAACATCACGGCCTTGGCATCGATCAGGAACTTCACACCCTTGTCCTCGACCACTTCGTCGAACTTGCCCGGCTCCGCTGTCCAGCTCATGGTGTATTCCATGCCCGCACAGCCGCCGTTCTTGACGCCGACGCGCAGGAATTTGGGCTCGGAAGCCGACGTCATAATCTCGCCGATGCGCGCCGCCGCGGCTTCGGTCAACTGAACGACATTTGGTCTCGCCTGAGTCATGCGCGCCATCCTACCACATATTGAGCGCCATGCGCGCCTCTTCCGACATGCGGCTGTGATCCCAAGGCGGATCGAACACTATCTTGGCCTTGGTCGCCTGTACACCTGGCACCGTAGACACCGCGTTCTCGACCCACCCCGGCATGTCGCCGGCCACCGGACAGCCGGGCGCTGTCAGCGTCATCTCGATCTCGACATTGCGGTCGTCGTCGATATCGACCTTGTAGATGAGGCCCAGCTCATAGATGTCGACAGGGATTTCCGGATCGTAGACGGTCTTCAGCGCCGCCACGATTTCGTCGGTCATGCGCGCCAGCTCATCCGCCGGGATGGCGCTGGGGTTGGGGGCGGTTTCGACCTGTGGTGTTGCGTCCATCATGCGAAGATCCTCTGGGCAGAGATAAGCGCTTCCGCCAGTTTGTCCACCTCTTCATGGGTGTTGTAGAGGCCGAAGGAGGCGCGGCAGGTGGCGGTGACGCCGAAAGCGGGCGAGCAATGGCTGGGTGCAATGAGTGCCGGCGCGCACGGCCACACCGGCGCGGTCGATCAC
>JAAURV010000200.1 GCA_012032065.1 Hyphomicrobiales bacterium | reverse complement strand
CAGGTCTCGGCAAGGCCGCGGAAGGCCGCGACCCCGACGCTTACGAGCACATGCATGTTCATTGCGATGTGCTGGTCGTGGGCGGCGGGCATCGCGGGGACTCGCACGCCAGCGGAAGCGGCAGCGGCATCAGGCGCGCGCGTGCTTCTTGCCGACGAGAATGCACAGCTCGGCGGTGTTGCCGATCTGACCGCCGGCATGATCGGCGAAGGCTGCATCGGAGATACGATTCCCGATGCCGTCACAAGACTGGCGGCGATGGAGAATGTGCATCTCCTCAGCCGCACCACGGTCGTCGGGCATTTTCATCACAACTATCTTATGGCGGTGGAGCGCGTCGCCGATCACGATCCCGCACTCGCCGCTTCGGGAGCGCCGCGTCATCGCCTTTGGAAGATCCGAGCCTCGCGCGTCATTCTCGCAACCGGCGCCATCGAGCGGCCCATCGCCTTCGCAAATAATGACCGGCCCGGCATCATGCTGGCCACGGCGGCGCGCGGGCTTTTGGGCCGATACGGTGTGACACCCGGCCAAAGCGGTGTCGTCTTCACCAACAATGACGATGCCTATCTCACCGCATTTGCGCTCAAGAAAGCAGGCGTCATGGTGCGCGTGGCCGACTCGCGCATGCGGCCTGAGGGCGACTTACCGAGACGCGCGATCGCCGATGGCATTGAAGTGCTCCCGGGTTCGATCATCTCCGCGGTCGAAGGCTCGCTTGGCGTGTCGGCTGTCAAGATCGCCGCCTACCGCACGGGCCAGGGCCGCGTCATCACCGAGCGCAAGGTCGAGTGCGATTTCGTCGCCATGTCGGGCGGGTTCAATCCGGCGCTGCATCTCTGGTGCCACAACGGCGGCAAGATCAGATTCGACGAAACGCTGGCGAGCTTCCGGCCCAACACACACGCCGATGCGATGTCGGCTGTGGGCGCGTGTAACGGCACCATGTCGGTTTCGGAAACATTGGCCGAAGCACACGCTGCCGGCGAAGCGGCGGGCAAGGCGGTGCGGCCGAAATCGAAGTCTAATAAATTCAAAGCACCCGCCGTCACCGAGCCAAAGCGGGGCGCGATGGAACCTTTGTGGTTTGCACCTGCGACCGGCAAATACAACGAAGGCAACAAGCACTTCATCGATTTCCAGAACGACGTGACCGCCGCCGATCTCGAACTTGCCCAACGCGAAGGTTACGAGTCGGTCGAGCACACCAAGCGCTACACCACCTTCGGCATGGCCACGGATCAGGGCAAGACCTCGAACCTGAACGGTCTCGGCATTCTTTCGGAAGCCACCGGCAAATCGATCCCCGAAATCGGCGTCACCACCTTCCGCCCGCCCTATACGCCTTTCTCCTTCGGTTCGATTGCCGGGCAGAACACCCGCGAGATGTTCCTGCCCGTGCGGCGCACGCCGATCCATCAATGGCATGTGGAGCATGGCGCCGCGTTCGAGCCGGTGGGCCAGTGGCGGCGCGCCTATACCTATCCGCGCATGGGCGAGGACAAGCACGCGGCGATCAACCGCGAAATCCTCAGTGTACGGAACAAGGTGGGGCTGCTCGACGCCTCGACGCTGGGCAAGATCGAGGTGAAGGGGCCGGATGCGGCGGAGTTCCTCGACCGTATGTACACCAATATGATGTCGACGCTGAAGCCGGGCCGCTGCCGCTACGGGTTGATGATGAACGAGCTGGGATTCCTGATGGATGACGGCGTGGTGGTGCGCTTCGCCGGCGATCATTTCCTGGTTCACACGACTTCGGGCGGCGCGGACCGCATCGCGGCCTGGTTCGAAGAGTGGCTGCAAACCGAATGGACGCAGTATCGCGTGTTCGTGACGCCGGTCACCGAACAATGGGCGCAGTTCGCCATCGCCGGCCCCAAGGCGCGCGAGGTGCTGGCGAAGCTCGCACCCGATTTCGATCTGAGCCATGAGGCGTTTCCGCACATGTCCTACAAGGTTGGAACGCTTGGAGGTTATCCGGTGCGCGTCTATCGCATCAGCTTCTCGGGCGAACTTTCCTTCGAGGTGGCAACGCCGTCGAACGGCGGACGCGGATTGTGGGAAGAGATCGTCTCAGCAGGCGCGGAGTTTGGTCTGGAGGCCTACGGAACGGAAGCGCTGCATGTGCTGCGCGCTGAAAAGGGCTTCATCGTGATTGGCGATGAAACCGACGGTACGACAACGCCGGCCGATGTGGGCCTCGATGGCCTCGTCTCCAAGAAGAAAACGGATTTTATCGGCAAGCGTTCGCTCGAGCAATCGCATCTCAAAGCGCCGGGCCGCAAGCAACTCGTGGGGCTCTTGACCGAAGATCCGAGCGAAGTTCTGCCCGATGGCGCGCATGCGGTGAGGCATGTGAAGGACAGGCCGCCGATGGAGACCATCGGCCATGTCACGTCCACCTATCATTCGCCGACCCTTGGCCGTTCCATCGCAATGGCTCTGATCAATGACGGCCGCAACCGGATGGGCGAAATCCTCTCCTTTCCCATCGAGGGCAAGGTGATCCGCGCCAAGGTCACCGATCCGGTCTTCTACGACAAGGAAGGAGCGCGGCAGAATGTCTGATCCCCGCTTCGAAACAGCCCTCGTTCGGCACGTAGCGCCCGAAGGCCTGCTGGTGTCGCTCCGCGAAATCCAGGGACGCGGCATGATCGATCTGCGCGGGTTCGCCTCCGACCGCAAGTTCATGGCCGCGGCCAAAACTGCATTCGGCGTTGATCTTCCCAAAGCGCCGCGCTCAAACGCGGCATGGGGCGATATCCGCATCCTGTGGCTGTCAATCGACCAGTGGCTGGTGATTGCCCCGCACGCGAAAGTGCGCGACCTGATCGCGGCATTCGAGAAAGCGGCCAACGGCATTCACGGCTTCGCCGCCGATGTCTCGGACATGCGCAGCGTCATCCGCATCGAAGGCGAGGAGCGCGCGTGGTGTTGATGAAGGGAACCTCGCTCGATCTTCTGGGCGAAGAGTTTCCCGAAGGCGCGGTCAAGCGACTGCGCTTCGCCGAGATCGCGGCGCTCTTGCACGCGGTGGAGCGGGACGTGTTCGACCTCTACGTCTTCCGCTCCTACGCGCATCACGCATGGGATTTCCTGGCGAAGGCCGCGCGGAAGGAAGCGAAGGTGACGTTGTTCGAGCAGCAGTCCGCCTAAATCGCGGCCTCGACATCCGTCAGCCGGAAGTCATCGCCCTTGAACAGCAGCGGCATCATTTCGACCTTGCTCGCGGCATAGGCCATGCAGTCGCCGAAGTTGAGCTGAGCCTTGTGGCCGCGGCCTTTGCCGTACTGCATGAATGCATTCACCGCCACGCGCGCCATGTCGGGCGTAAACGGTACGATTTCCAGTTCGAGTCTTCGAATTAGGGAATCGACAGCATCGATCGCTTCAACACCGCGATCCTTGGCGGCCACAAAACAGCTTTCAACATAAATGGGAGCTGGAAACAGTTTTCGCGATGCCGTTCTTACCCGCAACGCAAAATCGGTGGCCTCGCTTTCACCTCTGAGAATGGCGGTGAATGCGGATGTATCGACGATCATTCGGTGGGAATTCCGGACTCGTCGTATCCGAGAATTTCGTCATCGGTCATGTTCGTCTTCGAGGGCAAGGCCGCGTATCTCTGTTGAATGTTCCTGACGAGGGTCAGGAACTCTTCCTTGTCGGTGCGCATCGCAAATTTCCGGATCGACTTCTGCCGTTCCAACTCGCGCTTCAAACCTTCCAGACCGGATTCCGTGATCGATTTTCCGGTAATCTCCGCGAGTTCGCGGGACACCTGTTCGTATTCGCGGTTTTTGATGCTCAGTGCCACTTGTTAGGCATCCCATACCTTCTAAGGTACCTTATATACCATAAGACATCAGCATTTTCCAGCGACAAATAACTGATTGAAATCAGCTGAGTTTAGGACTCAGCCAATCGAACAGCTTGTCGAAGCCGCCGAAGGGATAGAAGTGCGGGGCGGCGATTTTCAGCTCCGGCTTTTCGGTATGGAGTTTGGCGAGCTGTTCCACGAAAGCGTCCGGCGTGTTGACGGTCAGGAGCTTTGTCACGTTCAGCGCCTGTTTGCGGATGAACCGCGCGGAGTTGCCGACGCCGCAGACGGCGGCGTACTTCACCAGCGTTTTGATCGACGCCGTCCGGCCACGCCGACATGGATCGGAAGTTCGATGCCCTCGTGGCGGAGTTGATCGGCCCAATAGGCGACCGGACCCGCTTCGAACAAAAATTGCGTGGCGATGAAGCCGTCGATGCTGTTGGCCCCGAGCCAGGCCTGCTTGAGCCTCAGCGCCGCCATCAGCGCGGGTTCGCCGTGGACCTTGGTGATGTCGGGATTGCCTTCCGGGTGGCCGGCAATGCCGATGCGGGTCACGCCATGTTTCTGGAACAGTCCGGTTTCGAGAAGCTGGATGGCCGCGTCGTATTTGCCGATGGGGTGAGGCGCGCCGCCGCCCAGCACAAGCATCTGCTTGACCCCTGCCCTCGACGTGAGCGCGGACAGCCGCGCCTCGAGATCCGCCGCGTCGCGAACGAAGCGTGCGGGGATATGCGGCACTGGCACGAGCCCCGCCTCATGAAGCGCCACCGCCGCCTGCAACTGCCCATCGACATCGGCAGGGTCGATCAGCGCTATGAACACCTGCGTACCCTTGGCGAGCCGCTGCGCCAAGAGCAGCGCCTTGTCGGCCTGCCTGCCGGTGATTTCGACGGTGAGCTTGCGGTAAAAGTCCTTCACGGGATCGGGCATCAGGTTGGGCGAAGGCGAAAGATTGACGAGAGGTGCGTTCACGGTAGTCCTCGGGCCGGTGCGCGTAAAGAATGCCCGAAGCGGCCTCATGAGCTGCGAAGGTTTGCGACAGGCCTAGTCCGAAACCGACTGTTCCGCCTGTGGGATGGTCGCTTTCCGCCCCGGCGATGACGCCAATGGACAACAAGCGAATTCTGGCGCAAGAGAACGGCGACGGAGTTCACAGCCATGTTCGGCGACAAGCCCAAGGATTTGCCGCAGCCCTTCGCTCTCGTGCTCCTGCCGGAATTCACCATGATGCCGGTGACCTCGGCGATCGAACCGCTGCGGCTCGCCAATCGCATGGCCGAAAAAGACCTCTACAAGTGGACCATGCATTCGCTGGACGGAAAACCCGTCGCGGCATCGAACGGCATCCTGGCCATGGTCGACGGTGACCTCGACGCGGTGCCGCCCCATGCGACCGTCATCGTCTGCGCCGGGCTCAATGTGCAGCGCCACACCCCCAAGCAGCTCATCTCCTGGCTCCGCCGCATCGAACGGCGCGGCTCCGACATCGGCGCTGTCTGCACCGGATCGCATGTCCTGGCGGAAGCAGGGCTTCTTGACGAATACAGGTGCACCATCCACTGGGAGAACCTGCCGGGTTTCAACGAGGCCTTCCCCGAGCTCGAAGCGACCGGCGGACTGTTCGAAATCGACCGCGACCGCTTCACCTCGGCTGGCGGCACCACCGCACTCGACATGATGCTCACCATGATCGCCAGCCAGCATGGCGCGGACTTGGCCTCGGCGGTGGCAGAAGCCGTGCTGCATTCGCCGATCCGGCACCACAGCGAGCACCAGAGAATGTCGCTCCCGGCCCGCATCGGCGCGAGGCATCCAAAACTCATGGGCATTATCGAGGAGATGGAAAAGAACCTCGAGGACCCGCTCTCTCCCAGCCTGCTCGCCAAGCAATCGGGCCTCTCCACCCGCCAGCTCGAGCGCCTGTTCCGGCGCTATCTCGACCGCAGTCCGAAGCGGTACTATCTCGAGCTGCGCCTGAAAAAGGCCCGCGTCCGCTGCTTCTCCAGACCGACATGTCGGTCATCAACGTGGCGCTGGCCTGCGGCTTCTCCAGCCCCTCGCATTTCTCGAAATGCTACCGCGCCTTCTACGGCCGCACCCCCTACCGCGAGCGCGGCATCCCGGTGATCGCGCCAGTCTCCGCCTGATCATGGTTCGTGATAGCGGGATGCGGACTTCCGCAAGAATCCGGCTCCCCTCGGTAAGTGATGTCCGG
>JAAURV010000199.1 GCA_012032065.1 Hyphomicrobiales bacterium | reverse complement strand
CCGCGGTGGCGCGCCGGCTGGCCGCGCCATCGCGCGCAGCCGGCTGGCTCGGTTGCGGCCCATATGCGGGTGACCGAGCAGGGCGAAGTGGTATCGACCAAGTTCGCCAACCGCGGCACCGCGCTCTACAATCTCGAAATCCTCGCCGCGAGCGTGTTCGTGCATACGCTCAAATCCATCGACGAGCCCGAACTCAAAATCGTGAGCGAGCACCAGGCGGCGGTCGAGTCGATCGCGCAAGGCTCGTTCCGGCATTACCGCAAGCTCGCCGAAGACCCGGCATTGCTGTCCTACTTCCAATGGTCGTCTCCGGTGGAAGAACTTGCCGACCTCAAGCTCGGCTCGCGCCCCGCGCGGCGCTTCGGGGCCACGGGAATTGGCGATCTCCGCGCCATTCCCTGGGTCTTCGCCTGGAGTCAGAACCGCCATCTGCTCACCGGCTGGTTCGGCCTGGGCTACGCTTTCGACGATTTCCTCGTGCGCGCGGCAACGAAGGGCTGAAACTCCTGCGTGACATGTTCCAGCGCTCGCGCGGCTTCCGCCTGGCCGTGGATGAAGTCGAGAAGTCGCTCTACCTCGCCGACATGGATGTGGCCGAGCAATACGCGGGCCTCGTTCCCGACCGGACCGCGGGCGAACGCATGTTCGCGTTGATCAGCCACGAGCACAAACGCACCGCGCGCGCCATCCTCGAACTCACCGGCGAAGCCTCGCTCTGCGAACGCTTCGACGGCCTGCGCCGCCGCTTCGAGCGCGTCCGGCCGATGGTGAACCAGGCGAACCGCTGGCAGATCGATCTCCTGCGTCAGACAAGAACTAAGGGCCGCAGCGAGGGATTGAACCGCCCGCTCCTCATGACCATGAACTGCATCGCCGCCGGGCTGGGCTGGACGGGGTGAGAGAATTCAAGGTTTTGCAAGCGCCAATCGGGACGTGTCGAAAGCCTCGCATTGAAGCTCCAAAGCCGACTCCCGCGAACTTGCGAACGTCGTCGTATTGCCACTGGCATCGCGCCGTCCTTCAAGCACGACCGGGTTCGCCGGATCGCAGACATCCATGAACGCAACGTCGAGATCGGCGTTGCCGACAAAGTCGCCGACCAGCATCTGGCTCGCCTTCATCCGGTTTGCCCAGGTGAATTTCTTGTGGGTCTCCTCAATTGTCGGAAGCTGGCACGAGCCTGGCGCGTTCTTCTTCAAGACCTTCTGCAGTTTGCACAGCGCGCCACCGTCATAACTGAGCGCGCGGTCACCGGACTCACCTGTGACGGTGAGCGCTGCGATTTCGAAGTGAATGTGATCGACACACGTCGTATCTTTTGCGCTGTTGCTTTTGCACTCCCCCGTCGCGTGGCGGACTCGCGACAAAAAGAGCTGCACTTTTTTCTCTTGTTGATGGCCTACAACGAGGATTGGCCGCGCCGCGAACGAGGGATCGATGGTTCCCAGATATTTGCCCGCAATCTCGATGGGCAGTTGCAAGGGAGGCTCGTTGCCGAAGCCGTAGAGACGAAAACAAATTCCCTTCTCGTTGCAGGCCGGGCTCTTCTGCCAGCCAAGCATTTGCCAGACGGATTCAACGGCGCAGTCGAAATTGCGCCGGCAGCCCGCCAGGCCGAGGCCGAGCAAACTGTCGCGGCCCGAGAAGTTCGGCAGGCGCACGACAGGTTCGGCCGCCTCCGGTATCGGCTGCTTGGGAATGATCACGGCGGCTCTCTTCGTCAGCCGCGTGCCGGGCTCCGCTTCGGGTTCGAGGTCCGGGTTCAATTCGGCCTGCGGAACGATGATGAAGTCGACGCTGTCTTCGTAGCCCACGCCTTTGCGGCGTCCGCGCTTGAAAAGAAGGAGATCGTGGGCCGCGCCGGTGTCCAGAAAGTTTCCCGTCGAATAGGCGCTCTGAAAGAAGCCATAGACATTGTACGGATTGTTGGCGCCAAGCTCGATCCATTTGGCGTTGAGTTGCTGGGTATCGACGGTGGCTCCATCGATATTGATCTCCTCGCTGTGGCCGAGATTCGTGACAGCGGCGGCAATCACCTTGTTCTTCGGGCTGCGAACCACCACTGGCGAGCCTGAATTCAAGTCGACCAGCGACTGGACCGCCGGCATGTTGCAAGAGGCGAGCCCATTGGCCTTCGACGGCTCTCTATAGAGAGTCGCGTGGCTGCGCTGTGTGATGCACATGGCGGTGCTGACGGAGTCACGCCTCAGCGGCCACACAAGCCTGCTGAAACCCTTTTCGTCCAGCGTGTGTTGGGGTGCTGCCGCATAGTATTGCGGCGGCAGCCACACGTTCTGCGGCTCGCCGTTGAATTCGGTTGCCGAGAGGCTCGACTGTTTCGCGTGAAACGCAATCAAAGACTCCTTGCCGCTGAGTTGCGAATAAAGCGAGCGCGCAAAGGAAAACTCCGTGGCCCTGAGAGGGAAGGGATCGTACTCGAAATAAGTCGAGGATTCGGCCGCTTGATAGGAGTCCTTGCCGCCAAATCTCACGCCGAGCAGCACCTTCTTCGCCGCCAGCTTGCATCCCGCGCGGTCGGTTTTGAAGTAGCTGCACGCCTGATAGGCTTGTTCCTGCAGCATGTAGTCGCAATCGGTCTGGGTGTAGCCGTAAGTGGCAAGGCCGTGGCGGTAACAAAGGTCGTGCATGATGCAAGCCTGGCGGAACCTCATGGCCAGAGGGGACTGCGCATCCTTCGGCTTGCCGAAGGCCAGCTTGGCAATTTCTGGAATGCTGCAATTCAATCCTTCGCCTTTTCCTCCGAGCACGGAAGCAATGCGTGGCCCGGACGGGAAATGCGTGAAGGTAGGCGGCACCTCGCCGGCGTTGGGCCTTTCCACATTCGCGTAAAGCGTATCGACGACGGTGTCGGTGAGTGTCGGGCCAAAGTCGACCAAAGCGAGAATAGCGATCGTCGCTAGAACCGAGAACCAGCCAAGGAAATGGCCGAAGCTGTTTGTGGTCCGGCGCACATACAACCTTATCTTCGAAGGCCTGCGCATCTGAGTTTGCGTCCCACGCCGCGCACGGCGGCGGATTGGTTCAAAGTGCCAACAACCCGTTCAAATTGCCCGGTATTTTACCTAGGGTCAATGGTCATTTGTGACGCGGCTTGCCGGCGCCGGGCACTGCCGAGGTGCGCCCCCTAAAATTCCACAGTAACCCTTGCCACCGCCCGGCCTTTCCGGTGTATCCTCTCTTTCAAACCGCCAACGACAGGGAGATGAAAAATCATGGCGATTACCAAACGCGTGCTTTTGGCTGCGGCTGCATTCATGGCGCTCGCGGCGCCTGCAGCTGCGGCAGACATGATCGGAAATTGCGAAGTGTCCGGGCAGAAGGGGTCCATTCCGATTGCCGCTCCGGCCAAGGCCGGGCAGTTGACTGTCGCGGTTTCGCTGCCCGCACCCGTGTGGTGGAACGGCGATACGCCGGAAGCCATCAAGGACGGCATGGAATACTGCATGGCCGCCGAGATCGCCTGGCGCGCTGGCTATGACAAACTTGAGGTCGTGAATGTCGGTTGGGATGCGCTGATCGCCGCGCAGACGTCGGGCTGGGATCTCGCGATGTCGGAAGTCTCGATCACCGAAGAGCGCAAGAAGGTGCACGACTTCTCGGTGTCCTATTTCAACTCCGACATGGGCGTTCTCACCCGCGCCGATGCGCCGGTGGACGGCACGACGATCAAGACCGCCAAGGTCGGCGTGCAGCAGGGAACCACGGGTGCCGCGTTCGCGACTGAAAAACTGGGCGTCGCCGAACCGCAAGTCTATCCCGATCAAGGCGACATGTTCGCCGCGCTTCGAGCGGGCCAGATCGACGCGGCGATCACCGATACGTCGATCACTCTTGCCGAGGAAGTTGCGACCGGCGGCAAGTCCATGGTGATCGGCCAGTACAAGACCGGCGAGGCCTACGGCGCAATCTATCCGAAGGGCAATGCCAACAACGCCACCATCGACAAGATCATGCAGGCGATGATCGACGACGGCACTATCGCCAAGTTGGGCGCCAAGCATCTTGCCTCGGCTTGGGGCAAGGATCCCGCCTCGATCCCCTATCTCGAACCCTGAGACTCCAAGGGCCGCCACACTCCGGCGGCCCTGTCCATTTCCATCCGACTGTCTAGAAGTTCAGCGCCGCTCTCTCGAGCCGCGCCGGAGTGGCGGCAAGCATGACACACTCAATTCCCAATCTCCCAAAACCCGCGGACCGATTGGCCATCGCGGCCATGGCTTTTGCCGGCTTCTGCGTGCTGGCGGCGATTGGCTCGACAGTCCTGGTTCGAAATGCGCTGGCGCATCTCGGCGCTTCGAGCGCCGGTTGGGAAATCATCTTTGCACTGACGATTGCGGCGGCCGCCGTTCTCTTCTGGCCGGCGTGGAAATCCATCAAGCTCGCGCGCGAGGCGGCTGCCGCGCGCGCGCAAAATAATGCCGTCGAAACCCGGATCGCCACAGCCGCCGCGCGCGATCAGGCGCATATCACCTTCGGATGGGGCGTCTTCGCGCTGATCGCGCTCGCTTTCTTCTGCTTCATTTTCATGAACGACGCCGCCGTCGGCAAGACCTTCTTCCTGCTGCCCTTGATGCAGGACAAATGGTGGATCGTGACATGGAAGTTCATCACCGTGAACATCGTCACCTTCGTGATCGCCGAAATTCTGGTGCTGGTTTGGGGGCTCATCGTGGCGCTCGCGCGGCTGATGCCGGGGGCGGCGGGCCAGCCGATCCGCGCGCTGGCAACCCTTTACTGCGATGTGTTCCGCGGACTTCCGGGCATCGTGACTCTCTATCTCATCGGCTTCGGCATCCCCACATCGGGCATTCCCGATCTCATCGTTCCACAAATCTATGGACTGTTCGTCGATACCTCGGCGATGTCGGTGCAGGAACTCCGCTCGGCGACCCGCATTCCGGTGATGTGGTGGTGCATTCTGGCGCTCACCCTCACCTATGGCGCCTATGTCGCCGAAGTCTATCGCGCCGGCATCGAGAGCATTCACTGGAGTCAGATTTCGGCGGCGCGCTCGCTCGGTCTCTCCTACATGCAGACCATGCGCCACGTCGTGGTGCCGCAAGCCATTCGCCGCATCATGGCGCCGCTGCTTAACGACTTTATCGGGCTTCAAAAGGATACAGCGCTGGTGCAGGTCGTGGGTTTGATCGACTCCTTCAGCCAGTCGAAAATCATCGCGGCGAACGCCTTCAATCTGTCGGCGGTGACCGTGGTCGCGATCCTCTTCGTGCTGATCACCATTCCGCAGGCCCGCTTCGTCGACAAGCTGATCGAGCGCGACAATGCTCGCATGAAAGCCGGAGGCTGACATGGCGTTCCTCGAAATCCGCGACGTTCACAAGGAATTCGGGCCAATCAAGGTGCTGCGCGGCATCAACATGGCGGTGAACGAGCACCAAGTCGTGTGCCTGATCGGGCCTTCCGGCTGCGGCAAGTCCACGCTGCTCCGCTGCATCAACGGCCTCGAACCCATCCAGGGCGGCGAGATCCGGCTGCACGACGACCGCGTCTCGGCCCGGGCGTGGATGTTAACAAGCTGCGCCAGGAAGTCGGCATCGTTTTCCAAAGCTACAATCTGTTTCCGCACATGAGCGTTCTGGAGAACGTGACGCTGGCGCCGCTCAAAGTGTTGAAGCTCTCGCAGGCGGAAGCCGAGGCGCGCGCCATGCCGCTGTTGAAACGCATCGGCATGGAAGCGAAAGCGCGTGAGTATCCCGACAGACTATCGGGTGGCCAACAGCAGCGCGTCGCCATCGTGCGCGCGCTGGCGATGGAGCCCAAGGTGATGCTGCTCGACGAGATCACTTCGGCGCTTGACCCGGAACTTGTTTCCGAGGTGTTGAACATCGTGCGCGATCTCGCGGGCCAGGGCATGACCATGCTGCTTGCGACCCACGAGATGGGATTTGCGCGTGAAGTCGCCTCCAAGGTGTGCTTTCTCTACGAAGGCGTCGTTCACGAGGAAGGCTCGCCCGACCAGATTTTCGGCGCGCCACGCAGGAGCGCACCAAGGCGTTCCTGAAGCGGATTATCGAGGCAGGCCGGCTTTAGCGCATAACGCGCTCAAGTGGAATCACTTGAGCGTTCAATTATGCGCCAGATTCAAATTGCTAGAGCAACTAAC